>DJHI01000045.1:12877-16046 GCA_002431715.1 Armatimonadetes bacterium UBA5829 | reverse complement strand
CGGTCAGCCTTGCCGAAGGGCTAAGGCTTACATTCGACCATTTCGCATCCCAGTCCGGGCTTGCCTGACACTTTCAGAATCGGGCCGCGCCTTGCCGCCCCACCCTTTACAGGCTGATTATCGAGAAGCATATCGGAATCGAGATCGAAGACAGTGAAGGCGTTTGTCCCACAGCCGATATGACATGCCGCCGACTGACCTATTTTAGACTCCAGCATACAGCCGAACATCAACTCAAGACCCGCCGCCCGGCAGATCGATTTTATCTCCAGCGCGCCCACCATACCGGATTTCTGTATCTTGACGTTTACACCGTCAGCAGCACCGTATTTTATGATGTCGATTACATCGTTCGGAGATTGAGCCGATTCATCCGCAAAGACCGGGACGTCGACATTCTCTGTGACATATCGCATTCCATCAAGATCGGCTGCATCCACAGGCTGCTCATATGCCCGAATATTGAGTCCGCGCTTGAGCAGCTCCTCCATAAAGTCGATGGCTTGCGCGGGAGTGAAGCCTTGATTAGCATCGATGATAAAAGAGCAGCCCGGAACGCCCTCATGAACGGCAATCACACGCGCGATGTCTTCATCGTTGTTTTTACCGACTTTAACCTTGAACTGCCTGAAGCCGACAGCCGCATGCTCGATAGCTTTATCACGAGCGTGCTGAGGGTGACAGATGGGTATCGTGACATCCGTTTCGATTCTCAAGGGAGCGCCGCCGAGAAAGGCATAGAGTGGAATATCGAGTGTTTTACAGAATGCGTCGAATATAGCCATCTCTATGCCGGCTCTTGCAGATTTGCCATATGGCAGCACTTCAGCAAGCTTCTTTGCCGACAACCTGAATTCATTCAGTCTGGCCCCTTGAAGAGCCTCCGCGGCTACGGTGATGTCGTGAACTACAGTGGATACGTTCTCGCCGGTAACATATCTGACCGGTGTAGCCTCGCCGTATCCTGTCACATCGCCTGACTTTAGTTCAACAATAACAATCGGTGACGAAGTGGCTCGCCTCTGCGAAGTCTCGAAAGCCTCCACCAGTGGGACATCTATACAGCGAGCGAATATCCCATCTATAAATCGCATACTGCAGTATCCATCACTTTATCGGGGGTTATCGGCAGCATTAATGTGAATGTAGAGCCTTTACCGACTTCGCTGCTTACACTAATCTCACCACTGAGGAATGTGGCAAATTTCTTCGCTATAGCAAGGCCTAAGCCTGTACCCACATTTTTTGAACCTGATGTGCTCCCCCGGCTAAACTCCTTAAATATTTCGCCAAATTCCTCCTTAGGAATACCGGCACCTGTATCTTTAACGGCAATAGAAACGGATTTGCCTTTTTTTGTTACTTTTATGATGATGCTTCCTTTAGCAGTAAACTTAATTGCATTGGACAGCAGGTTTACAACAATCTGTCCCAGCTTGTTTTCATCAGTCATAATGGAAGGAAGCTTTTGCGGAACGGAAATAGATATTAGAAGGTTTTTAGACCTGGCCAACGGCATCATATTGGCAACAATCTGCCCCAGAAAAGCCTCCAGATCGACATTAGACCACTCCATCTGCATACGGCCTGCATCCAGCCTGCTGAGATCAAGCAGGTCGTTTACCATTCCAAGGAGCTTATGCGAATTATCTACCACCTTCTCCAATAACATCTTCTGTCTCTGCGAAAGAGGCTCGTCTTTATCTTCCAGCAGCAGTTCGGCAAATCCGATCACTGATGTTAATGGCGTTCGCAGCTCATGCGAGACATTGCGGAAAAAGCGATTCTTTTCCTCAATTGCCGACATCACCTTTGTATTTTGTGCCTGGAGTTCCTCGGACCTGGTTCGAATTTCCCGTTCTAGATGAAGACGCTCGGTAACATCCCTGAAAATGACTTCATATATATCTGTTTCGCTATCATAAGTTGCAAAAATCTGGGTTGGAATCAGGGTGCCGTCCTTTCTTACAAGGTGCAGAAATCCCATAGCCATGCCGGTTACCCTAAGCATACTCATGACTGCACGGAATTTATCATGCTCTTTAATTGATATGATATCGTAACCGTTCGAACCTATCAGATCTTTTTCTGTGTACTTCGACTCTTCAACCAGTTTTCTATTAGCAGCAAGTATCTTAAAGTAGCCATTATAAACGACCATAAAATCTTCTGAATTGTTGACCAGGCTCTTATAACGCGCAAGCTCAGATTCGGTCTCGTGAACTTCAGTAATATCATTAACAAGCTCAAGGACGAATTCAACATCTCCGGCTTTATTATGCACCGGCGACGTCATAAACTGGTAATATCTAACGCCCTTTAGCTTTGACTCGATCCTAAGATTGCCTGTTTGAGGAAGTCCTGTGGCGAATGTCTTCATAACAAGACATCCGGGACAGGGAGCATCGTTACCTAATAGGGTATGGTAGCATACCTTACCGATTAGGTTTTTCTCGTCTATGCTGTCGGCAAGCGAAGAATTGTGCCACTGCAATACCATATCGGAATCAATGAGGGCAAATGAAGCCGAAACATTTTCCAGTACTGTGACAACGGAATTATCTAAATTATGAAACCTCTGCTCGAGTAGATGCTGATCATGACTGATAACCGAGGATGCAAACGCAGCAGATATTTTGTCTGAAATAGCACCGGCGACAATATTCAAAATATAACTGCAGGACACGAGCTCTTCCGGGGAAATATCCGGCGGTGAACCGGACAGACAACCCTTAAGATAAGACTTTCCCTGGTAGTGCAGCCACAAAGGGTAAGCGATGGCTGGCCTGTCGGAGGTGTCATCTTGCTGCGACTTACCTGTCTCAAGCACTTTATTAGCCAGACGAACTACAGGTTCTATGCATGACGGCGCTTCATCACCATATAATTCATCCACCATTACAACATGATCATTCTGACGAACAAAAATTCCTGCATCACCTCTACCGCACATACGAAGAGCATTAACTGGACCAAATATCTGCTCTCTGGATAGTAGATCCGTTATTCCAATTTTCTCTGGATCAAAATCCATACTTATTGGCAGAGGTTGTTTTTTTAGAATTTTTGCCACAATACAATTTCCTTGCACAGTTGAGTGAATGGCTGGACTATCTGTTCATAAGGTGCAACACACCAATGCGCATATAACTGATTCCGATTGTGCAGA
>DJHI01000045.1:3915-12852 GCA_002431715.1 Armatimonadetes bacterium UBA5829 | reverse complement strand
AGTATGCCCATTACGCGGCTGACAAGCGCCGTGCCGGAACTCCCTATCAGACGGTGTATAAATCCGCTTGCCATGAAGGTCAGCAGGCATAAAAACATCGCGATCAGCGCCGCAATCATTGTAATCCAAACACCATGAATGGCCGCAAGGACAACTGCCGCCGTAATAGCGCCAGGACCTATGAGCAAAGGAGATATCAAAGGCACAATTGCCGCGCGATATTCGTCTTCCGGACTGCCTACCCTGCCATGTATCACAAGATTGAGAGCAATAATGACGAGAAGCAGCCCTCCGCCTATCCTCATATCATCGAGAGTGACATTAAAAAGCGACAGAAGCCATGTTCCGGTAAATGTAAACAGGAGCAGCAGGACAGTAGCTCCACCGATCACTTTATATACGAGAGCCAGCCTTTCGCCACGATCCATAGTGCAGTCGATACTTATAAATAACGGCAGGGCTCCCAATGGATCCAATACAATGAAAAGGGCAGCAACGAGCGGCCCTAGTTCCTGTAAGAATCCAACCAAATCCATGTCAACCTCGTATAAAATGCAATATACAATCTACTTCTTTCGACAGACGCCCCATGCCGTTAAGATAACTTCAAAAGCTGATTCCTCACGTTCGTTCGGAATGACTTTTGCTTATAGCTGAACTTTTTCCATCACATTCGTGAGGAATGCCGGTCGGTTAATGTCTGATCAAGGAAATAATCTGCTGATACATATCAATAATCAGGTTCATCGGTTGGTTCGAGGCCATCAACCTCAAGATGGCTGATAACATCGGTCACCCCCGGAATCCACCATGCCGCACACTCAGCTTCCATCTTCTGAGCATATGATGCGACTCTGCCTTTAAGAGTTACAACTCCTGAACTGGCTTCAATATCGATAGGATGCTCGTCTACATCGATGTCTCTGATAAGAAACTGCTTAACGGAATGTGCGAGTTCCTCATCGCTGCGTTCGATATAGTTTCGAAGAATCAGCCGATCGACAATCTGGCCCACACCGGCTGTCGCCTGCAAATCTTCTTTAGCAGCTTTCTTCTCTGCGGCACTGTCTACTGTGCCGTTTAGATATACAATTCCATTATCGACATGAACGCTGATCTCGCTCAGGTCAATACGAGAATCTTTCCTCAGCGCTCGCGTAACCTGCTCCTCGATCTCCCTGTCACGATGCGTGGCCATACCAAAAACGTCCCCCTACTGATTGAATCATATCAGAAGGGTTACCCGCGCGTATGACGGCCAAAACGCTCACATACACCATCATTCTTCATCCAAGTCTACCTTGAATGACCCGCTGGCATTCGTCGCTTCCATCCACTCGTCGCCCTTTTTGAGCGATATAATGACTTTATCCGGAGATGCGAAAACCTGACCCTCCTCATCGACAGCTTTTACATGACCTATAAGAGTCAGCTTTTCCGCTTTGACATCATAGATCGCTTTGTCGGCGTTGGCGGTCCTGTTTTTCTGTGTGAACAAGACACCGCCGGTTGCTGCCGCTATCTTGGTTTTGTACTGATACTCGAGCTTTGGACAGGTTACCGTCGTTTGTTCTTTAATCTTGGCTTCGATATTATTGCTGTTTTTATCCTGGCGGGCTTTCTCTTCCTCGGGCGTCAGCTTCGGCTTGAGGAGCATTACTACTTTGCCTTCTATGATGCCGAGCTTTTTATTGAAATCCGCGAACCCGCTGTTTCCAGTGATATCGCATTCGGGATCGGTGATCTTGACAGAGCCGGGCGACTTGGCAGTCTTGACCTTTACGTCATACAAGATTTCGTCCGAAGTCAACGTTGTATCACCATGGGTAAATTTGACGTGGCCCTTGTAAAGAGTGGTTTTCTCATCATTTCCCCATTTGATCTTAGTAAAATCAGCATGCTCCATTGTAAACGTCTTCCAGGTCATCCCGGGTTTAGAAGACTTAGCTGTTTGGGCTGGAAGGCAGGAAACGGATATTGCAGCGGCGATTAAAGCCAAAGCAGGAGCTAGATATTTAAGATAACGCATCTTTACTGATCCTTCCCGTTCGCAATCTCTGCTGCATCGTCTATATTGATCTTCATACTCACATCCCACATAGTCAGCTCTTGATTTCTCAGGTCAAGCGCAAGCTTCTGCGCTTTGGCACTCCCATACTTGCTTTTGAAGTTTACCTCTCCCATACTACGCAGAGACATATTTGACGAGTTCCATAAAGCGCCCTCACCACTGATCTGCTGACCGTCCCTGCCTGTTATCTTGATGCCCTTTTGGAGAGTCAGGTTTTTCCTATAGGTGTCATATAGCGCTTCACCGGCGTTCGCCCTTAGCACAACCTTATCCGCCTCGTATATTTTTCCATCCTTTATCTTTTTGAGTTTGGTAAAACAGCGGTCTTGTCCTATAACTACGCTCTCGGCCTTAGCGCTCCAGAGCTTACCATTGTGACCGAGACCTACGAGATGAACGTCTTCCATTGCGAGGACTATAGCGGGGGGTTGCTTCGGCAACACGTGGCGACCGGAATACGGAGCATAACTCCGAAGCCACAAAGCTACCAGAGCCATTATAACAGCAAATACTACAGCAAATTTAATATGCAGCTTATGTCCCATATGCACAAAACCTCCCTTCTACAAAAAATGAAGAAGGGAGGCGCCAAAACTATACAGATTTAGTTAGAAAGGAAGCGGCGGTAGATCGTCATCATCATCACTGCTACTAGAAGTGTTTATATAGATAACACCAAAATCGGTTTGGTCGTCGCCGTTATACATAGATTCAGGAACAGGCACATTATCCTGACTCGATACAAGACTGTTATACGATACTAAGAGACTGGTAGGAAAACTGCTGCCTGCGGTACTGGTATCGATGGTGAAAATTTTGTCGTCGGTCAGTTCAGACGATACAAGTGTTTCGAAACCAAGATTCAACTCAAAATAGCCGTTCGCGCCTGTTGTTGCGGTAATTGCAGAAGTGCCGAAGGTAACCGTTACACCGGAGATGGCTACATTATTATCCTTGCGCACGATTCTACCGGTCAGGATAGTATCACAGCTTGCATACGGGAACCAGGGAGGAGTATCGCCTCCGAGATATGCAACGGTATAAGTACCGAGATCATTGGAAACGGCATTACGCACATCTACAGGAATTGTAATATATGTTGCGTTGTGAGTCTGGCTCCTATATGTTACAGGATAATTTGTGGAATAATTCGATCCGGCTCCGGTGACATCAATCTGCACATAGGCAGGTACCGATGCCGAACTCGATGAGAGAGTAAATGAAAATTTGCCACTAGCATCGGTGACCGCGTTATCAACTGAAGTGCCGTCGCCGAGCCTTACAATTACACCCTTTATCCCGGTAGAGCTTGACTGAGAACTGACTACCTTTCCTGAAATAACCCGCTCGCCGGAAGTATTATTGTTATCGGAGGAGCTTGTGCTACCGCCGCCACCGCCACAACCGCTAAGTGCCACTATCGCAATAATGGCGATAGCAAAAACGAATAAGAAGGATTTCCTCATTACCAACTTCTCCTATAATAGTACCAGTAGACCTCGTTATTATACTCGACCTTGCGCTAAACAGCAAGCACTAGACGTGATTAAGCCATAGCTTATAACCCGTATTATTGACTTTCTTTTCTCTGTTATTGTTCCTGACAAATATCAAGTAATTGCCTGACGGGCTCGCTGGATTCCAATGCCATCTTGCGAAGCCTTTGCGCGTGCTCTCCAAGCTTGATACTCAGCGCATCATGCTCCTGCCAGGCATGCATAATAGCCCTTTTCAAACATTCGGCATCAGGGCTCTCTACATCCATCCCTATTTGTTGAGAGACCGCCGCAGCGAATGCCGTAACCTTAGGATCATATGAAATCGGCACGACAGGCACACCCACATCGGCGGCGAATATCAAAGAATGCAATCGCATGCCTACAAGCAGGCCGCACTCCGCGATTATACCCTTTATAACACGGGCATCATGAACGCCTCGTATGACGACAGCCGATTCCAACGCACCTGCCATTTCGGCATCCGACTCCTCTTGCATGGGAATCACAACCGGCACGGCGCCGATTGCGGAACATGCCGCAGATATACCCTCCAAAGCCGATTTCAACCATTCATCAGATTTCCATGGACGCAGGGAAATTCCGATCATTGTCTTATCCCGCAAACCCAAGTGATCGAGCAGATCGCCTGCTTCGTCCAAATCCGGCTCGACCAGAAAAGCCGGGTCAGCGGTCAGTTTGACAGGCACTCTAACGCCAATAGACTCCAGCAGCGTCTTTGAATCGGCATCGCGAACGGTGATTGCGCGAGTTCGGTTGAGAACGTGGGCGGTGCTCATGCGAATGATCGACCTGTTTAACGGCCCGATCCCCTGCGCATAGACCATTGTTGGAATTTTGTAATGCTGGGCAAGTTTCAGAATAAAAAGATAGTAAAGGGTTGACCTTGCGCTGGTGACATCCTGCAGCAGGCTCCCGCCGCCGCTGATCAGCAGGTCCGATCTCTTCAAAACATCTCTTACATCCGCGTATTTATATCGATGGACGGATTTAACGCCGGGGTGCTCGATCTTTGTCCTCTCGGGGTCTGCCGAGAGGACTATGACCTCGACATCCATTTTGAATATCTTGAATGTCTGCAATATACCCGCGAGGACAGCCTCGTCGCCGGTATTTCCAAACCCGTAATAGCCCGAGATTACGATCTTTTTAGGCATAGATCAAGAAACCTGTCCGCGCACGATTCTGCACAGAACCATGCCGATGACGCCGCCGACAAGGGCTCCGTTCAATACTCTGATCAGACTCAAAGTGATAGGTGTGTGGATGTGGCAGAACGTGTTGAGTGTCGAAATAAGGCCGATTGTCCCGATGACAATGAGCGGAGCGGCCCANNGCCCTTTAAGGCAAGTGCAATGCCTACTATCAAGGCAGGATAACCGATCAGGAACTCCTTGGTTCGCGGGCGGACGTACATGACTTTGTCCAGAATCGCCCTGAACTTCAACTCAGTGCAGCTGACACCGATCCCCGCGTCGTTACCGGACCTGGCTACCATTACCCCGACAATAATCAGCAGTAGAGCCACCAGCCCGACCTGCCAGATC
Organism: Armatimonadetes bacterium UBA5829; assembly: GCA_002431715.1. Lineage (GTDB taxonomy): Bacteria > Armatimonadota > UBA5829 > UBA5829 > UBA5829 > UBA5829. The sequence goes on along the minus strand of DJHI01000045.1, from coordinate 7,717 downwards.
AACATCGGGTTAGAGGCGACTTCTTTAATCGTAGAGACAAATTTCTCTTTTTGGCGAGTCCAGGTGTCCTTGCTCCAGACCACACGGCCGCTATAGAGAGCTGCGACGATCAGAACCGGCAGCAGGTGAGCAAGCTTCACCCCGGCAAACTGGTCTATACGAAGCATAAAAGCGCTCTCGCTTATCAGCCCCACAATAAGCAGACCACCGACCACTACGGTCAAAAGCGCTCCGGCAAACCGGCAGATTGTGCGCATATACGGCATGGCCATCGTCTTAGGCGAATCTGGAGAACCTTTACATACATTGACCGCCGCCAGCACGGGAAAGACCAGAGCCGAGAGCAGAGCAACCGCCTTCTGGCCCGTAGGGCCGGCCCACGGCAGCCCGGCGCAAATGACCAGCAGCAAGACCGACCAGATCACCATAGCCGCAGCGGATAGATCGACAAGCGCCAATATAAGCAGTATCGCCCCTGAAGCGACTCCAACACCCGCGGCAGATTTTAGAAGCCTGGACATCGTCAACTCGCCTATCGGATGCGCGGCCTTGAGGGTATAGCCGTCCCTGACGATTCCGCGAGCGATTTTGTTGATATAGACCGCATTATCTGTAACGACATCGGCTGAGTCCGTATCATACATGCGCAGGTAGATCATTCTCACGCCGCGTTCGCGAACCGCCTTCTTGAAACGCTCGACAATGCTGGGGATGGTCATCTCAGGCATTTCATTTTGCGTGATGCTGTGCACGGTGATTATATTCTTGGGCATATTCATGGCGAGTGTGAGTTCGCCTTTTTGCTTCGAAAACTCGACTCGGCCGAAGTTTATTTCATTAGCGACAAAAACCTTAGCGGTATCTTTGATCGCGCCCTTGAAGCCCAGCACCTGATCGCCGGAGAAGACAACAGTTTGAATATCGCTCTTTTTGACATCGGCAAGAATCGCCGAAATGGCTTTGGGTGACGCGCCCGGATAATTGAGAAGTCTGGCGACAGGTATGAGCCCGGAGTCTTGGGCTGTTTTCAAGCCGTCTTCCGGGAGCCCGATGGGAATCTGCTCCAAATAATCCAGCGGGACATCGGTGCCCAGAGTCATATAGTTGAGCGGGCCCTCGGATTCCGAGTTAATAGGCGTGCTGACTATATCATCGCTCAGCTTTGGCAGGGCCATTCGAAGATGCGAGACTATGTTGGGATCGGTTACTCCAAAGTGCCTGGGGCCGTACGGCACGGCATTTCTACTGTCGATAGCGTCGCCGAATGTCCGCTCGCTGACAGCGATGCTTGTCGCCCCTGCTTTTTTGAACCTGCGCGCTACGTCGGAGGCCGTCATCCCTGAAGCCGCGGCGATCTGCTGCACTTCATCGTAATCAATGACGATCTCAACCGCTTTATTTCTCGATTCGAAGCGCGCCCTCTGACCGGCCACAAAACACGATGCAGAAAGACCCGCGATTAAAAGCACAAGCACTAAAATCTGTCTTTTCAATTTAATCCCCCACTATTCCCATCTGCGGGATCGGTAATCGTAGGTCGATTGACGGCGATAATATCGTCCGCCGCTTTTGAGCCTGCGCCCGCCAAATAATGTGATCAATATGACTCCCGCGATAAAGCCGCCGACATGAGCCCAATACGCGACTCCGCCGCCTACCATGCCGCCACTGCCGGCCAAACCTAAAAGCTGAGTAAAAAACCATACGCCGAGAACAATAAGAGCCGGGACTTCTATAAATGTCCAAAAAAATCCGAGAAATACAAGGGTGCGGACGTCCTGCCTGGGATAGAGGATCAGATAAGCTCCCAGAACACCTGCGATCGCTCCGCTGGCTCCTACCATCGGCACGGTTGAATGGACATTCAAGAATGTCTGAGCAGATGCCGCCGCTACGCCGGACGCCAGATAAAAGAAGATAAACTTGGCATGACCGAGGCTGTCTTCGATGTTGTTACCGAATATCCACAGATACAGCATATTANNGCCGTGCATGAACATTGAGCTGAAAACCGTAAGCCAGCGCGGCTCGAGCCCTGTGTATGTTATCTCAGCCAATCGTTTCATACCATCGGCTATTACGGGAAATTGATTTGTTACGGGGGTGCCGTAGAGCAGAAATTGTGGAATTAAAGACCAGTTCCAAAGCCTGCCATATGGCCCGATTGCTCCGAGCCTGTCATAGGCAAATATAAGAACATTGAGGATTATAATTATATAAACCACATACGGCCTGGTTCTGGTTGGGTTGTCATCGGCTAATGGGATCACGTGTCGACCTTTCTAACAACTACTGAAGTCACACAATTGTACCACAATCGATCACGCAGTGGAAGCAATTAGCGGTTTATATTATAAGCCTAATCATCATCCACTGAATTCAGTTCATCCGCCGTAAGAACGTGGTTGTACAGCTTCACCTCATCGATCAATCCGGTAAAATAGGCGCTGTGGCTCATGGTGAATGATCCGATGCATAAATCGAAATCGTTGGGATTGATTGCACCTGAACGAGGAAGCGACCCGCACTCCTCGCCATCTATGTATATCCGCATCATACGGCCATCGTATGTAGCTGCCAGATGAACCCATTGGTTCAGCGGAAGGACTTTGGTCGCCGTAAGGTTGTGGCTCCACTCGGTCTGAGGGATTTCGAAACAGGGTTTGCCCCGGCGGAGCCCCAGGCGATAGCCGGTGTTTGTCTTGCCGCCAAGAATACGGTTGATCATCCACTTATTGTCCTGATTCGGAAGGTCTGTTCGCACCCAGCATTCCAAAGTCATTCCAGTGGAGGGAGAGAGTTTGGCATTGGTGGGAACCAGCACGCATCCGCCGCGGCAGTCGAGAGCATTGCCGTTGTAACCTTTTGCCCTCGCAGCTTTATCAAGCGTGCCGCCGAGATGGTGGCCGGAGTAGTCCAGAGCTACGGGTGAGTCTACCGCCTCATCAAAAGCCCACCAGGCGATCAAGCCGGGCTTGTCTGCTCCATTTTTCCTTGCTTCCTTAATCCGCTGCTGATTCAGGCTCTCCATACGATTCACGTAAGAGGTATACGCGCTGTCGTATGGTCCCATGCCGATATCTTCGGGAATCAGGTCGGTATGCTGATCGGGAGCATTGGAGAAGACACTGCGAACGGCATCGAGATAACCGAAGCCGTACTCACGATACGGCGCAATATAGTGCCCTTCAGACCACTCGTTCCAGTTGTCCAGAAGGAGCATTTTGCTTCCAAGTTGATCGGAAGGCAAAGCAGAGACAAATTCTTTTGCCTGCGTTAACAATCCCTCGTACTGAGCGGGCGGAATTTTCCATATACTGCCTTCATCCGCCCAACCGCTCCAGGCTTGGGAGACGGTCACTACCTCCGGTATTATATTCATCACCCGAGTTTGTTTGATTTTGTCCATCTGCGCCTTCACAGCCTGATCAGGTGTTGGGTTGTTTGGAACCGGCCAGCAGTAAGCGAATGTATAGTCCAGGCCCAACTGCTTCATAAGCCGCAGTTTATCCGCATCAAGACCTCGATATTCCCCTAAAATGTAAAGGCCCGAGAAGCCCGCATCAACACACGCATTTCGCATGAGATTAAGCGCTTTTATCGCATTCTCAATGCTGCCTAGATCTGAAATCAAATTCTCAGGCCGGTAGATGAAAAGCACGGGTTTATTGTCTATTTTGAGATAGCTGGGGTCTTTAAAGTAATTATTAATCCAGTAGGGCAGCAGGTTTTCAGTGAGGTCTTTCTCGTCTGAGATACCACCTATACCTTTGGCCTGGTTTTCCCACATAATCGTGAACTT
>DJHI01000045.1:0-3882 GCA_002431715.1 Armatimonadetes bacterium UBA5829 | reverse complement strand
CGAAGAACGAATCGTGAATCGCACTGCTGTGCATAGTCGTAACAGGCCCACCCTGGCTGGTGCGATACCAGCAGTAGATAAAAAATGATATGCCGTGCTCGACCGCCCATTTGGTTTCCCAGTCTGCGACTTCCGGGTTTTCCTGCGAATAGAACCCAAGCGCGGGTGTGCGCTCAGGGTGCTTGCGAACCTGATCCCAAAGTCGAGGTTTGTCGGATTCCCATAGCGGGCAATTGTGCGCGCCTATCAAGATCGAGGTCTGCACCGGTTCCGGTTCCGGAATATAGGCAAGTTTACGAACGGGCTCAGGTTTGACGAAAGGCAATGAGAGCGCAGCTGAATCGATCTTTTTACCGCCCGATGTCAGAGCCAGTTGAAACTTATAGTCCTGTGCTTTTGATACTTCTATCGTCCAGTATAAGTGATGTAATTCACCTGCGGTAAGGCGCATATTGGATTCGGCGGATTTGCTGAGAAGCTTGACACCATCCGGCAATATCAGCTTTGCATCGAGGTTCGAATCTNNGGCTCCGATGGTGATCGGACGCTCGGCTCTGCAAATGCCCTGCTTGGGAACAAAATCACGGATAATAACGTTTGAACTAGATGCGGTGGATGTTGAAACTATCAGTAATGCGGCGATTATCAGTAAAAAATGAGGCATAACATACTCCCTGCTTATCACAACTTGTGGCAAGCTATGCTCATTCTCTCCTCCCCAAAATGAGGAGGAGAGAATTGTAAACTCCGATTACAGAATCCTCGCGAGTTCCTCGAACTTGAGGTCGGCACCGATGATACCGAGCGGGTTCGCTTTGTCATCGAGAATTGCGGCTGAGACCGTAATACACAGAGCGCCGGTTATCCTGGATTTATAGAAATCCGTTATGAACACATCGCCATGACCTAAATCGAGCGCGCCGACGAACCAGTCTCTTGTCGAAAAGTCCTCCTTAACACCGAATGTGCCGTATTGCTCGCGATATATCGGTTGGGTCACATTTTGAGTGATCTTGGAGCCATTCATATCGGTGACATATATAAATTGAACGAACGGCAGCTTCTCGAGTGACTTCTGAAGCACGGGCTCGATAACTGTCGGGTCCATTGTATGAATACGCGGATCTTCGACGAGCCTGAGCATAATCTTCTCCGACATATCGAGAGCGTGGTCTCGAAGTCTGTCGAAATCGCTCTTGAAGTATTCGTGCAGGTGCATCCTGGCTTGCATGAGCATTTCATCATCGGAGATGGAGGTCACGCGCCCAATATTATACTGCTCTCTGACCCACTCCTGAATTGCCAGAACGCCCGGATGCCGCTTATCGAGAGCGGACTCGGGCTTGAGACCCAGATATGAGTTGACCCAGTGAGCAATGCCTGCAACACCGGATTTGTCGGTCACGTTGACACGGGCGGGCCTGTTCAGGATTTTATCGGTGTCGAAGATATTGTAAATCTCTTCGTTTTTGAGCATTCCGTCTGCATGAATCCCGGCGCTCGTGACGTTGAAGTGCGAGCCTATGAACGGATACCCGGCGGGCACATCAGCCTCGATTTCCATCTTGAAATATTCGGCTATCTCCGTAATGACGCGGGTATCGATGCCATTGGTATCACCCTTTAGCGAGATATAGTCCATAATCGCGCCTTCAAGAGGCGGGTTGCCCGTGCGCTCGCCGAAACCCAGCAGCGCGCAGTTTGCTGCCGAACAGCCGTAGAGCCACGCCGTGGTGGAATTGACCAACACCTTATGGAAATCATTGTGACCGTGCCACTCAAGCCACTTGCTCGGAACGCCACACTCATGGATCATAGTGTGAATGATCTTTGGAATGCTTCGGGGAAGCGCCGCCTCGGCATAAGGAAGGCCGTATCCCATGGTGTCGCAGAGCCTGATCTTGACGGCTTTACCTGACTGACGTGCAATCTCCATCAGAGACTGCACGAACGGAATGATGAAACCGGGAAAATCAGCTCGTGTGACATCCTCGAGGTGGCATCTCACCGCATCAAGCCCCGAATCCAGTGCGCACGTCACCAGGTCGAGATAATGATTGAGCACCTCGGAGCGCGATTTCTTGAATTTCAAAAAGATATGGTAATCGGAGGCCGAGGTCAAAATTCCGGTCTCCCGCAGACCCATGCTTTTCACCAGCGCGAAATCGTCTTTGGTCGCGCGAATCCAGCCGGTCACTTCGGGATATTTATGGCCGAGTTCAAGGCATTTTCTCACAGCTTCCTTATCATTTTTGCTATACAGGAAAAATTCGGTCGCGCGGATTACTCCGTTCGGGCCGCCGAGCCTGCTGAGCATGTCATAAAGCTTGACCACATGCTCCACCTTATACGGCGGGCGCGCCTGCTGGCCGTCTCTGAAAGTGGTATCCGTTATAAAAAAGTCGGGAGCAGGTTCCATAGGCACACTCTGTCCATCGAAGACAATTCGCGGAACCTCGGCATAAGGATATATCTCTCTGAGCAAATTCGGCTCGGAGACATCCTGAACGCCGCGCTTGGTTACAAGCCGCAACAGACCATATTTTGTGTCTTTGGAGATCATAGCTCTTCGCTCCTTTCCAGCCCCAGTGGGAATTGCCCACTTGAATCGACTAAAAAACAGTCCAGCTTGGAACAGTTGATTTGTCGTCTACAGCTAGACGATTTATTAAGAGGCAGGAAGTTGCCTATAGTATATCAGAAACTCAGCTTTACATAAAAGCGACCCCGGCGATATAATGCCTCTGACGGAATTGGAGGCGGAAATTGGCTGCACTGGAAAATGTTGTGCGCCCCGAACGCGNNGGGGTGGTTCTGCTAGATAAAAATCAAAAGATAACTCACGCGAATCAGCGTGCGTCCGAAGTGTTCGGAATGGCGCTCGATGAACTTATCGGTTCGCCTCTGCCTGATGTTATATCCAACAAACCTGAGTGCGAAACGGATGTGGTGGAAGAGGTGCTCGACTCGCTGTGCGATGGAGAGGCGCTGGTTCATCGATATTCATCACCTGTATACGGCGTCGACGGCGAGGTCGGCGGTCGAGTTGAGATTTATAGTGACATTACGGCCCGGCGCGAGCTTGAAAAAGAGATTCTCGATAGAAACACCCAGCTCGCGGAGCTTAATAAGCTGCTTAAGGATGCGCAGGAGCAGTTGATTCATTCGGAACGCCTCAGGACTCTTGGCGAGATGGCTGCGGGTGTGGCTCACGACATAAATAACGTTTTGGGGATCATACTGGGGAACGCTCAGCTTGCAAAGAGAAAGCTTGGAGACAACCCGCAGGCGATGAAGTCGATAGACGCAATCGAGCTTGCCGCAAGAGACGCAGCGGAGACAGTGCGCAGGCTTCGTGAGATCGGAAAACCGCCCGAAGCAGCGGCTTATCAGATATTGGATTTAAATGAGATTGTTGGAGATGTAATTAACGGCACTATGCCTACATGGAACGAATCACGATGCGACGGTGACGCCAATATTAAAGTCGAGGTAAAACTGGGCTCGGATTGTCTGGTTCGCGGCAATTCCGTAGAGCTCAGGGAAGCGCTCGTTAATCTGATGCTGAATGCGGCTCAGGCTTTGGAAAACGGTGGAAAGATAACGGTCAAGACGCTCCATGACGATCGATATGTCTATCTGTGTGTGGAAGACACGGGAGTCGGAANNACTGATGAAGTGAAAGAGCGGATTTTTGACCCGTTCTTTACAACTCGCGGCGCTGATGGCACCGGGCTCGGAATGAGTATGGTCGATGCCATTGCAATAAGGCATCAGGGAAAGATTGATATCGAGTCCGAGGTCGGCAAAGGGACGAAGATAACACTCCGCCTGAACAGTTGCTAGCCCTAAGCGGTTAGTAAAAAGTCACATTCCTTATGG
>DJHI01000186.1:2670-2882 GCA_002431715.1 Armatimonadetes bacterium UBA5829 | reverse complement strand
ACCGGAATGGTAATGAACATTCTGGCGATGACCGTCAATGGAGGGCATATGCCTGCCAATCCCGCCGCTGCGGCAGCGGCATTTCCGGGCAGGGAAATAGTGCCTCTCCACAGCATGTATATGAATGCGGGGACTAAACTGAAGTTCCTGTGCGATATAATACCGATGCACAAGCCGTATGCGTTCATGCCTGGCGTTTACAGTCTGGGCGA
>DJHI01000186.1:0-2652 GCA_002431715.1 Armatimonadetes bacterium UBA5829 | reverse complement strand
GTTGTAATGCGAACTCCGTCTATTAAAGAGAGAAAGGCTGCGGCCGAGGCCTGAGAGTAAAACGTGATAACTTAACCACAGGACTGGCTTTGGCGGGAATATTGATCCTCGCGACTGCTATGCGCCTTGTCGGGCTTCGATGGGGTCTGCCCAATGCCCTGCACTCTTATTCGTATCACCCCGATGAGTTCTTTACAATCGGCGCAGCGCTATTTGTGTATCTCAACCGCTCGTGGGATCCGAAGTTCTATAACTACCCTTCGCTCTATATATACCTTTGCGCTATGGCCATAGCTATAACGGTCGGTTACGGTTTTGCGAGCGGAGCTGATAGTGTCTATCTGGCCGCAAGATCCGTTACGGTGATCATGGGGGTGGGTGCCGTTGCGGCGACATACTGGGCCGGTCGGGAGATGTTTGGTAAAACAGTGGGGTTATATGCGGCTCTGATTCTGGCGATAGCGCCGCTTCACGTTCAGCACTCGCATTTTGCCACGGTCGATGTCCCCAGCACTCTCTTTATAGCTCTGTGTTTGGGTTACTCGGCGTTGATATACAAACGAGGTAACTGGCGCGAGTATCTCTTTGCAGGCGTAATGGCCGGACTTGCCGCCGGTGCAAAATACAACGCCGTAATCATCGTTTTCTCGCTGATTGCGGCTCACTTCCTTAGAAACAAGATCAAATGGTCTTCGATTGTCTCAGGCAGGCTGTGGGCGTCACTTGGATGCGTTATTGCCGCATTTATTATCTCGACCCCAGGCTCCATTTTCCGAACCGGCGAATTTCTGCACGGCCTGACATATGAGATGAAGCACGCAAGCACAGGGCATGGTATCGTCTTCGCCGGAACGGGTAATGGATTTATCTACACGTTAACGAGTTCGCTTTGCTCCGGTCTTGGGCCGTTGCTGGCCTTTATGTTCATTCTAGCGGTGATTGCGGCCGTTTATAGGCGTGATAAGTATACTCTTATCATTCTCGCTTTTGCTGTTCCGTATTACGCTCTTATTTCCATCTCGCAAGTGAGGTTCGCCCGATATACGCTGCCCTTATATCCGGCGATATGCTTCATGTGTGGATGGTTGATATGCTATTGGTGGGAGCGACTTCTCTCAGAGCGTAAGCCTCTTTATGTCATTGGACGCTGGATTTGGGCCGGTTTTTGTGCATTAGCAATAGGTTTTGCTCTGTTTTGCAGTATTATGCTGAATTTACTTTTTATTTCTCCCGATCCGCGCGATGCAGCCGCTCAGTGGATATTCAGGCATGTGCCAAAGCAATCAAGTGTCGGCATGATGGACCTGCCTTGGTTCTACTCTCCGCCGCTTTCGAAAGACTTCGGATTCGGCGCTGTCACACAACGGGAGCAGGCTGTTGAAAAAACGCCGTATCGCATTATCGTATTCTCCAAATACGGCAAGCCTGGCCGGTGGTACTCCAAAGACGCGCCTGATTGGATTGTGCTTTCAGAATACGAGACTCGCGACGCTCTGCGTCTAGAAAATAATAAGAGCCTGACTAAGTCTCAGCATGCTGAGGTTGATTTTATACTAGATAATTTGAAAATTGTCCAAAAGCATTACACCCGGTGCTGGTCTTGCCCTGGTATGTGGGATAGTAGTTATATGGACATCAATACACGAAACCTCCCGCACGACATGCGCTATGTCTCACCGGGATTAACTATCTACGAGCGTAAGAAATGATCGATTTTTACATTCAGAGGTTTTTAGATTACATATCCATAGAGCGCGGACTTTCGAATAATACCGTCGCTTCATATGGCCGCGACCTCTCACAGTTTGCTGCGTTTCTTGCAAAATACGGCATCACCGATCCGAGACACATAGACGATGCCTGTATGGTCGCGTTTCTGAATCTGCTCAATAAAGATGAGTATGCTTATACCAGCACCGCTCGCAAAGTCTCGGCTGTGCGTGGGTTCATAAAATATTTGTGCTCGGAGCGAGTGATCGAGAAGAGTCCTCTGCGAACATTCGAGACAGGCCGACCGCCTCAGCGTCTTCCCAAATGCCTGGATATTGATGAACTATCACGCCTGCTCGATGCGCCGGACATTCATGACGATTTCGGCCTGCGCGATAAAGCTATGCTCGAAACTTTGTATGCCAGCGGCCTGCGTGTCTCGGAACTGATTGCTCTGAAAGCCGAAGATGTAAACCCCAGAATGGGTTTTCTAAAGTGCGTGGGTAAGGGAAATAAAGAGCGAGTGGTGCCTATAGGCGAGATAGCAGGTGAGTATATAGCGGCATATGCGGATAGAGTCAGAGNNCAAGAGCAAACAGATCGGAGTATCTGTTCCTTTCAAAGCTCGGAGAGCCTATGTCGCGGGTAATGTTCTGGAAAATAATCAAGAAATATTCGGCGCAGGCCGGGATCACGAAGTCGATCACGCCTCATATGCTCAGGCATTCGTTTGCAACACACTTGATAGAGCGCGGAGCCGACTTGCGCAGTGTCCAGGAGATGCTCGGCCATGCCAGCATCGCAACTACTCAGATATATACTCATGTCACTCGCGACCACCTGCGTGAGATTTATAAAGAGACTCACCCGCGCGCCTGAAGGCAATTATGAATTTTGAATTATGAATTGAATGGTGTGGTGTATCGGGACTTTAGTCCCGAT
>DJHI01000265.1 GCA_002431715.1 Armatimonadetes bacterium UBA5829 | reverse complement strand
TCTTGCCTCACGAGTGCCTTATGGGACTCATCTATCGTCAGAGATACTTGGCCGAATTGAAAACGCCGAATCAGCGCTTAGAGAACTTGGGTTCAAGCAGTTTAGAGTAAGGCACCATGGCGACGTAGCGCGCATAGAGCTTATGCCTCTTGAGATGGAAAAGATGATCGGCCCCGCCGTAAGAAACTGCGTGATTCGCGAGTTGAGAGAGCTAGGTTATAAGTATATTGCAATGGATTTGTCGGGCTATCGAATGGGAAGCTTGAATGAAGTTATTAGTTTTTAGTTGTGGTTGTAGGTTGGAGTTTGCATGGATACTGGGTTATTAAAAGAACTGCTAAATCAGGTTAAGGATGGTAGCGTGGATATAGACAGCGCGATGGAGAGGCTCCGTTCGCTTCCGTACGAAGATATCGGCTTTGCTAAACTCGATAATCATCGCCATCTGCGCAACGGCTTTCCCGAAGTGGTATTTTGCCAGGGAAAAACCATCGAACAAGTCGTAGATATATTCAAGCATCTCAGTTCAAACAACAAATGCGTTTTGGGGACACGAGCGGACGTAAATGTTTACGAGGCTGTAAAACATCATATGCCTGAGGCAAGATACAATCAACTTGCCAGGGCGATCACTGTCGGCAGCCCCATGCGCTCTGATGAAGAAATTGCCTGTGACGAGAAATACGTGATGATCGTCTGCGGAGGCACCGCCGATATACCGGTCGCAGAAGAGGCAGCGGTAACAGCCAGAACCTTGGGAAGCAGAGTTGAAAAGTCATATGACGTGGGCGTTGCCGGTCTTCACAGGCTGCTCGATCAGAAGGAAACTCTGCTCAATGCGAACGTCATTATCGCTGTTGCGGGTATGGAAGGCGCTCTGGCAAGCGTTGTAGGTGGAATGGTCGCAAGGCCTGTAATCGCCGTTCCTACCAGTATCGGCTACGGAGCAAGCTTTAACGGCCTTGCCGCACTTCTATCGATGCTCAATTCATGCGCGGTGGGCGTCAGCGTAGTCAATATAGACAACGGCTTCGGTGCCGGATATCTGGCGCATATGATTAACAACCCGGCAAATAAGTAAGTCGCACTAAGTGCAAACAATAAGAATCGGGCGCTATAATAAGATCAAGTCCGCTCGAGATATTCATAGATATCGTATCTTACCGACAGTACTAGCCACTGCTGCAATTAGCGCGGCAAGAGGTATCGGAACCGGCCAAACAAGATCAGTTAAGGCGCTCAACAGATTTATCGGGGAATGCGTTTTTACAGATGCCATTTGAATAGCGGCAATCAGCACTCTACCCGCGAGCGCTCCGAATACCATAGATATCCCTGTGATGATCTCCATCTTCCTACCACGTCTGCGTCCACTTGCTCTCAAAATAAGCTCGCCTGCGAAACCTCCATATGCGACCGCAAGGAAGATCATGAAAATTCCTAAAAAATCCACAGCCCAACCCGCAAACACACCGAACATCAGTGCAACGACTGATGCGGCTGCCGACTGCGCAATAGTAGGATTAAACATACTCCCCTGCTTCTGAGACGCACAGGCAGGACATTTCATCCCAACAGGTGTCTGCACCATACACCTAGGGCAAATAAGAGTATCACATGAAGAGCATCTCAATCCTGTTTCTATCTTAGGATGACGCGTGCAATATGTTGTTGTATTTAACTCATTCATTATGGTTGATATATTCTACACCATACATTCGCACTCTGTCATTTTACAAAAAAATCCCTCCAAGTAAATCACCTGGAGGAATTATCCGCTTTAATCTTCTATAGCTGCTTTTCTTTCAAGAATCTTCTTGAACCGCTCAGGCGGGAACTTGGGCTTTCGGTTATAAAAATATAAACCGTTAACCTCCTGCTCCACATCCGTAAGCTGGGTATAGCAGAGTCCGGCAATGTGCGGATTATCCAGAAGCACATCAGCCAATCCCTTGAATCTGTCTATAAACTCCTGCTCGTTCTTCGGACGGTCGCCGTAACCCCATGCCTCACCGCCTGCTTGAGCCGGATTCCACCATGTGCCGCCATACTCGCTTACGATCATCGGTTGGCCATTATATTCAGGCTCGTGCTCCGGGTCATTGCGCGGTAATGTCTCTGTCGTAGGGTTTTCGCCGAATGCCTTATACTTAGCCGCGAACTCCGCCGGGTTCTGGATATAATCGTGCAGATCCCACATATCTGTCTTGACGTGTGTATAGCCACTTGTGTCCAGACAAGGCCGAGTAGGATCAAGCTTCTTTGTCAGGTCATAAAGCTCGACAAAATAAGCCGGTTCGTATCTATCGCCGCTGGAATGAGCCTCATTTAAAGGCATCCATGCGACAATCGAGGGATGATTGATGTCGCGCAAAACGGCATCCGTCCACTCTCTTCGCAGATTTTCGCGGGCTTGGGCATGGAATTTAGCAGAACAACCCCAATCGGCGAATTCTCCCCATACGATATAACCGAGTTTGTCTGCCCAGTAAAGCGTGCGAGGCTCAAAGACCTTCTGATGAAGCCTTGCGCCATTGAACCCACATGCCATGCTTCTCTCGATATCGGCCTTAAGCTCCTCATCCGAAGGCGCCGTATATATCCCATCAGGCCAAAATCCCTGATCCAGAACAAGACGCTGAAACACAGACTTGCCATTTATGAGAATTCGGTCGCCATCTATACGAACCTCACGCAGCCCCATATATGATGAGACTTCATCGATAACCTTGCCGCTATCGGTCAGCCTCAGTTTCAAGTCATACAGGAATGGCTCGCCGACCTCCCACAGCACAGGGTTCGGAATTTCAAGAATTAGTGTACTCTTTGCAGCAGCTTGCACGAGTTTTGAAGATGCAACCTCTTTACCGTCTGCTAATGCAACAACTTCTACACCCAGTCCGGGGTAAGGCCTAGTAATATCAAGCTGGATGGCTGCAGTTCCGTTTGCTATATCCGGCCAGACTGTGAGCCTGTCTATACAAGAATCAGGCACTGCCTCAAGCCAGACGGTCTGCCAGATGCCGGTAGTACGCGTATACAGGCACCCGTATGAGTTCAGCCGGTCCGACTGCTTTCCAAGCGGCTGAACATGTGGTCGTTCGTCGTCTTGAGCATAAACGACAATTTCATTCTCACCGTTTATTTTCATGACATCCGTGATATCTGCCGAAAACGGCGTCCATCCGCCGCGGTGTTGAATAACTTCCTTACCGTTCACCCACACCCGGGCTTCATAATCGACCGCGCCAAAGTGCAACAATAGCCGTCGGCCTTTTAGCGCATCATCTACTTTGAAAATCTTTCGATACCATACGGCTTCCAGAAAATCCGTATGTGCGATTCCGCTGAGTTTGCTTTCCGGGCAGAACGGCACGTTGATCTCCATCGGAAAATCTACTCCGCTCCGCCAATCCTTGTCGATCCCGCATTTGGCTGTATCGATAGCAAACTGCCATTTTCCATTCAGGTTTTGCCAGGCTGCTCTTTCAAAATCAGGCCTGGGGTGCTCGGGTCTAGGTATGCTAGACATTTCTCCGCATCTTTTCCTTTCGCCTATGGAAGCCTGTCGCCTCCGTTTGTTTTCACAGCCTAGTCTAACCGCCTGCCTTAATTGCGTCAAGCATTATTTAGCTGCCGGTTGAGCAGTAATGCCTCACACCGATTTTCCACACCTGGAAAGATACAACCAGGAACAGAACTCCTATCATCGGGGCAATCCAATTGAGGAGCGGATAGCCTCCGGGCCTACCGAGAATAGCGAGCGAAGGATAATAATTTATAAATGCAAGCGGAACAATGAAGGTAAATAGCCTGCGCAGCCATGGTCTATAGATTGAGATTGGGTATTTTGTAGCCTCGACACCCCCATACGTCATCGTATTGGCCACCTCAAGACTCTCAACGGTCCAAAAGGAAAGAGTAGCCTGTAAAACAAATAGGCCACCGAAAAGGCATGCGCCGCCAAGTATTGAACCAATAAGCAGGAGTGATTTTGCAATAGTCCACTGAACTGATAGCGATGTAATTCCCCACGTCATTGCAACAAGACCCTGCATAAATCGCCCTACTCTCATTAGCTGAATTTCCTGTCCCAACAACTGAATGATTGTACTTCTTGGCCTGACAAGAAGACGATCAAAATCGCCAGATTTTACCATTCTGCCGAATAGATCGAACCCGCGGGTTCCAGCTTCGGATATAGCAAACGCAACATTGACCATGCCGTATAGCAACGCAATTTCTGCAAAACTCCATCCCTTGATAGTCTTGAACCTATCAAACAATATCCATATGCCGAAAAACTCCAGGCCATTGATAATGAATGCGCTGACAGAAAGCATTACAAATGACGCTTTATACTGCATTTGGCTTCGGACAGATATGCTGACATATCGTAAATAGAGATAGACGCTGTTGATCAACTTATCCACCTTGCGCCACCAGCCTTTTTGTCGCTCTGGAGAGCAAAAATCTACCCAGAATTATGATAAGTAATGTCCATACAATCTGTTGAATAAGAACAGAGAAGACCTCCTGCGGCGGGATGTGGCCGATATATAGTCGCGACGGAGTATCAAACAAACCCCTGAACGGCATAAAATTGATAATCCCCTGCATCCAGCTCGGGTACAGCGGCAGTGGAATCAGCATTCCTGAAAACATGTAGACGAAAACGAATGACAGCCTGTAGATACCGTCACCTGAGATTGTCCAAAGTAGAAATATGGTGAATAATGTGGTGAATGCAGCAGAAAGAAAAACAGCTCCCAAAATAGATAGTGCCCAGGCGGCAAACGAGGCATAAGAAGCCGGAGCACGCATACCGAAAAATAAGCCTGCAATAATAAACATTGGGACGGCGCGCACTATGGTCGGAGCAGTGCGCATTGCCAA
>DJHI01000277.1:27716-33091 GCA_002431715.1 Armatimonadetes bacterium UBA5829 | reverse complement strand
TAAAGAAAGCTTCCTTATAGCAAAAATCGCATGCGTGAGGACAGCCCCGCGAAACCACGATCGAATTAGGCACCAGGTATAGATGCCTCTTGATAAGATCGCGGCGGACTTTCGGCATACCGTGGAGAGTCCGATTGCGAGAGATATAGATTCGGGCAGGGTAACCCGCACGGAAGTCTTTCAAAAACTGCGGCCAGGTATCCTCACCCGGACCGAGAAAGATAGTATCCGCATGCGCTGCGGCTTCATCAGGAAGTGCGGTTACGTGCAGTCCGCCAAGGGTAACGTGCACTCCTTTTGCCCTGTAATGGTCGGCAATCTCATAGGCCCGATAGGCAGAGGTGACATATACCTCTATTGCTACCAGGTCAGGCTGGTCATCGAGGTCCAGCCTTTCAACGTGTTCATCTTGGATCTCAACCTCATCATCTTCGCCCAAATATCCCGCAAGTGTTGCAAGCCCCAGCGGAGGAAATAGAGAATACTTGATCGACCGCCAGTAAGGGCTGCGGGCTTCTGTAAGGGCGGGCAGAATCATTTTCACCTTCATCGGTGTGCCCTCCCCGAAAATGACCGGGATATCAGCCATCTTCGTTTTCAATATGATGAGCTTGGCCAAGCTTTTTGTAGTTACTTGCTTTACGACACCGGCGGACATTAAGTTCCACCGGTAAATAAAAATTTCCCATTACACGCTTGTTAAGCTATCATATGCTTGTAATAAACTTTCGGAGGCAGGAATGGGACCGGCACAAAGAGCGGCGGCGGACCTTGCGGCAATTCGCGAGAAAAAGCCACTGATCCACAGTATAACGAATTTGGTAGTAATGAACGAGACGGCAAATGCGACCCTTTGCATAGACGCACTGCCGATTATGAGCCATGCAGTCGAGGAAGTCGAGGAGATGGTCGGGATCGCGAGCGCTCTTGTCCTCAACATCGGCACTCTGACACCCGCATGGATCGATGCGATGGAGCTTGCGGGTAAGCGGGCAAACGAACTTGGTATCCCCGTAATACTCGACCCTGTAGGAGCTGGAGCTACTAAGCTTCGCACAGATTCCAGCAAGCGGCTTCTTGAAAATGTGAAGATTTCAATAGTCAGAGGCAATGCGGGCGAAGTGGCAACTCTGGCAGGCATAGCCGCTGAAGTACGAGGCGTCGAGTCGATTGGAGCAGAGGCTGGAACCGACGAAATAGCCGCTCGCTTCGCATCAACCTACGGCTGTACGGTCGCGATTACCGGCCCGGTGGATATTGTAAGCGATTGCAAACAAATCGCTCGAATATCGAATGGCGACGCGATGCTCGCGAAAGTGGTGGGAACCGGGTGTATGTCGAACGTGATAGTCGCATCATTCGCATCAGTGGACTCCGATCCATTTAGCGCGGCAGTCGGCGCTCTATCGACATTCGGCCTGGCTGGAGAGATGGCGGCGAAGGCCTCAGGCGACAAACCAGGTTCGTTCCATGTCGAGCTTTATAATGCTCTTTATGCGATCAGCCCGGCGGATGTGGCATCAGGCGCAAATATCAAAATGTCGGATATATAAAAAAGCGGAGGAGTTTCACACTCCGATGCCCAAGAACCTACAAGTAGATGCTGAAGTGCCGGGTGGTCGATCTCTTTGCTCTCCACTCTCCACTCTCAGTTTAAAAAAGGATTGCAAGTAATGGAAAAAAGAGTTTCAGCAGAACATGGCATTATCTGCCGGTTGCCTAACGAGCATTTCGGCTATTTCGGCTGGCCTTCGATTGCTCGAATGGACGACGGCACCCTTGTCGTCGCCAGTTCCGGCCTTAGGAGCGAGCATATCGACCCCTGGGGCAAGACAGTTATCAACGTAAGCCGCGACGACGGCAAGACCTGGAGTTGGCCGCGAATTATCAACGATTTGC
Organism: Armatimonadetes bacterium UBA5829; assembly: GCA_002431715.1. GTDB lineage: Bacteria > Armatimonadota > UBA5829 > UBA5829 > UBA5829 > UBA5829. The sequence continues at coordinate 31,192 of DJHI01000277.1, read as the reverse complement.
CTATCGACGATCGCGACGGCGGCATCATCTCGCTTGGCGGCAAAAAGCTCCTGGTAAGCTGGTTCACATCCGACACGCGCGAGTATACTAACGAGCATTACCAGAAAAGGTTCAAAGTTGAAGACTGGAAAGATACTCTGGCTTTCTGGACGGACGAACTTGTCGATAAATGGCTCGGATCCTGGATAATCTTAAGCGACAACGGCGGCGACACCTGGGGCAACCCGATTAAGGTGCCGGTAACCACTCCTCACGGCCCTATACTCCTTGCTAACGGTGATTTACTTTATTTTGGTAAAGAGTTCACCACTCCTCGCGCTATTGGACGTATAGCCGCAGCACGCAGCACAGATGGTGGGCAAACTTGGAAAATTGAGGGCTTTGTGCCGATGTATGAGGGCACTATCCCCGATAACTATCACGAACCGCATGTAGTCGAACTGCCGTCTGGTAAGTTGGTCGGTATGATCCGAGTCGAGAGATTCGACCCTGAAGACAAAGAAAATGGTTTTATCAATTTCAGCATGTTCCAGACTGAATCGACCGACGGCGGCAAGACTTGGACTCAAATGAAACCCACGGGAGTCTATGGCTCGCCGCCTCACCTGATCCGCCACTCATCAGGTGTGCTGGTATGCGTGTACGCTCGCAGAATGCCTGCATTCGGCCAGAAAGTGCTTCTCAGCAAAGATGAAGGCGAGACCTGGGAGGACTGGATTATTCGAGACGATGCGCCAAATTGGGACCTCGGCTATCCCGCATCGGTTGAATTGAGTGATGGAAGCATCCTCACAGCATACTATCAGGCTGCCGCAGAGGGTGAGAAAGCTTCGTTGATGTGGTCGCGATGGCAGATGCCATCACTATAGAAATATGTCGGCAGTCGGCGATTAACTATTGGCTGACTGCCGACTGCTAACTGCTGACGGATGGAAAATGAAGTTAATTTGTTTGGGCGATTCGATAACAAAGGGCATCAGGCCGGGAGTGACGGAAGAACAGACTTTTGAGCATCTCTTAAACCGTAAGCTTTCCGAAGCCGGTATTGAAATTGAAATCGTAAACTCAGGAATAGGCAGCGAGACCACTGCCCTGGCACTCGAAAGATTTGCAAGAGATATAATCGATGCACAGCCGGATTACGTGACTATTATGTACGGCACCAACGACGCAGCAATCAATGAAGGCTGCGTAAAACCCAGAGTATCACTTGCAGACTATGCGGCCAACCTTCGATCTATGGTTTCGCAAGCCAAAGCAGCCGGTATAAAACCGATCCTCATGACCCCTATACCACTAGGCGCTCAATGGTCATATTCCGGCCACAGTCCATATAGAGAGCATGGAACCAACTGCGTTATCAAAGATTATGTGGAAGCTGTAAGGCGGATCGCAAGTGAAGAGAATATCCCTCTTGTCAATAATCACGCTGCATGGTGGCAATGGGAGTCTGAGACCGGCTTGAAAATAGAAACTCTGCAAATGGATTCATGTCATCCTAATCCGAAGGGACACAAACTGATTGCTGAGACAATGTATAAGGCAGCTAATACTGTTTTGTGTGTCAAATAATAGATTTTTGTCCGGGGATAATCCCCGGACTTTCTTGCAGACTATCTTCTGTAACTAACCAACCACTCAGGCAGCCATTCCTTGTCCCGCTCAACTAGATCGTTAAATAGCTCGCGCATGCCAGCCGGATCGAGTGAAGCTCCGGCTAGAGGATCGAGAAGCACTGCGTTGAATACCGCACGCGGGTCTTTGTTGGCTATTGCCTCCACTATCTGCGACTGTACCTCGATATTCCTTCTACACAACGATGCGCACGGCTCCGGCAGAGGCTCGACTGCCTCGGGACGGAGACCGTCTCTATCGACCTTTACAGGCAGTTCGACAGTCGCTCCATCAGGCAAATTCGGTATGAGTCCCTTATTAGCAACATTAAGGCTCATCATGCGAGGGGTATTTGTGACAACGGAATGGACTATCCGCATGCCATATTCCTCACTTAGTGAGATGGGCACGACAGTTTCATCAAGAAGCTGCTGCTTTTGAACGTCCCAGTTCTTATTCCAATGCTTTTCATAGAGATGGATATCCCAGGCAAGAGGAATTTTCTGCTCAACCTTTCCCGCTGGAGGAACGGAAGGCTCTACTATTTGGCCTCCCCACCCTCCCATGCCGAAGTTGAATGATGGGTCGGTATGATCAAATACCGCTAGAGGCTTGAACCACTCCTTGAAATACGGCACATATTCGGCAGAGTGATAGCTGGATTCAGTTACGAAGTAGCCGGTTGCATCCATGAGAGCAAACCTTACAGGGTCCTGCTCGCGCACCTTCGGCATCACTTCGCAAAGCTTGGGATACATATCCTGACCCTTATGTTTCATCTCCAGAATCCATAGCATGTGGTTGATTCCCCAACCGCGAAATTCCAATTCCTCACTCGGGACTTCAAGGAATCTTGATATAAGATCTCGGGTATGCTCAAGGCCATGACACATCCCGACCGTGCGGATTTTGGTCATTGAATTGGCCACCCAGCAGTTCGTGGCCATTGGGTTTACGTAATTNNAATTAAGGAAAAGCGCGTTGGGGCATACTTCTTCCATATCGCAAGTAACGCTCAACGCAAGCAAACCGGTCCGTATACCTTTGAATACTCCAGAGGGACCAAGGGTGTCGCCTATAGCCATAGGCACGCCATGATCTATGCACGCCTGGACCTCGCGCTTGCGCGCCTCCAGCCCATTCGGCTCATACATTGCAAAAACAAAATCCGCTCCTTCGAGCGCCTCTCTGCGATTGAGAGTCTTGGAAACGCTGATCTGGCGCTTTTGTTGAGCGATCACTTTCTTGACCAGCATTTCAGTTGTGTTCAGACGATCAGCATCGATGTCCATCAAAGCCAGTTCGATAGGTGGTAAATCATCAAATGTAGAGAGATCGATTACCAGTTTTCTGGCGAAGATGTAGCTGCCTGCTCCGATGAAGGCAATTTTCATAATGACTCCTCAATTGTTTCTCTTGCAATTTGACTCCAGCGAGTAAATCTCTCAGGGTGATTTTCGCATGTGTGAGTATCTTTCAGAACAATCTCCATCACAAGGCCCTTCGTCACCTCGAGCGCATGCCGCAGGTTTTCACGGATATAATTCTCATCGAAATCGCCCACAAGCTGACCGGGATGCGGCTTCCACGAGAATATAAGATCATCCCTAAAACTCTCGGCACATTTATCTAGGTTAGCGAAAGGTGATATGTTGACCTGCCTGAGATTTTTAATTTTATAAACATAGTCCAGTTTTCTCGTGAGGTCTTCACAGCAGCCGTAGACACTTANNTTTCATACTGAGTAGCAAACTCCCAGGTCATCTCAGGCGAGACTATTGTAAGCTCCTGAGCCTCCGCGCTGGCCCACATATCCTGTGGTCGGATGTGCTCGGGGTCATAATCGGCAGGTGGTAGTTCAT
>DJHI01000277.1:27473-27646 GCA_002431715.1 Armatimonadetes bacterium UBA5829 | reverse complement strand
CTGATCTATCAACCTGTGATTACCCTGCTCCAGGAAAGACATCGCTTCATGAAGCATCTCAGGCTCTTCATACATATCGATCATAACTTGATCCAGCCCGCGCAGATGCGTATAAATGTTCATCATGTGAAAATGAATAGTGCGAACACCTCTAAGCTGAATATTCAGGATAT
>DJHI01000277.1:18131-27444 GCA_002431715.1 Armatimonadetes bacterium UBA5829 | reverse complement strand
GCCTGGTTTCCGCCTCATCGTGCGAAACCTCTGGAAATCGCAGTTTTTTGAGATCACAAGGGGAATTAATGACCGGATTAAAGGTTCCCGCTCCGGTGGCACAGTCGCTCTTTATCCATTCAGATGCAAGACCCCATCCAGTATCTGATACAGCCTTTCCGACCACAAACGAGTTGTCGATCACCGTATCATCGGTTATATTCTCATGGTAGTATATCTTCTGCCTGAGACCTCGTTCGATTCCCCGAGCCACAGCATCTTCACATGTCAAGGATTCTTCAGGTATAAGCTCTAGCCAGCTTCTCTCAGGAAAAACCAGCAGCATCGGGCGGGCTCCCTGCAGATTATGGTGCTTTCTCCACAGTTCTTTCCTATCGGCCATAATTGGAAGCGCCGCTATCTCTGCTACCAGCTTAGCAAGGTCTCTTAGTATAGTTCTCTCATTTCGATCAATCACTTGTATTTCATCCTTTTCGGGTTCGTAGAAGATAATGCCTATCTGTAATCAGCTAAAAATCTATAACTAAACCTTCCATTCGGTGCGACATCGCCATTGTCGAGCATATCAACAATATTCCCCGAATCGGAAATATTGTCTGCCCATTTGAAATCGAAACTGAGGTTATAGTTATTCTCTGCAAGGTTCAATAGTTCTCTGGGAACGGCAAACTGAAGCTCATTATCCTGTATCACCAACTTAATGCGCCCGACGGATTTCCAATTCCATGTTCCGCCTTCATTAGCCATTATGATCCCGTGAAGTCCGTTTCTGTTTTCTACTACAAGATTGAGAATGTAATCGTAACCATTCCAGCCGGTGGCATGGTTCATGTCTGCATCGATCAATAGGAGCATCCAATTCTTACTCTCAATTGGATCGGTCAGCACATCACGGGTGCGCACATAAAAATAAATATTGCTTTTATCTACTGCGATCTTAGTTAGTACAATATCGTTGCGCCCTGTTGTGTTGATGTATTGAGTGAAATTATTAAAACCGGGGTGATTTCGTTGAGCCGTGTCTCCTGCATCATCTCGATACTCTGGTTCGACTTTTGCCCACTGCGTGAAGCCTTTGTCAAGAAGGATAGTCCTCGGCTTCTTTGAGATTGGGGGCTTGCGGACTCCCTTGAATTTTCGGATATACGAAGCCAACTGATAGTAGTAGTTGTCACCATGGCCACCTTTCATCGGCTCAATGTCACGGCTGTGCTCCTGATCGAACTCATCGACGAACATAACCGGTTTCTTTACTCCATTGAACTCATCAAATCTGCCGGCCTGCCATTCGTTCCAACCGGTGACGAATATGAACTTGGGGTCTTCCTTAAGCGCTCGTTCCCATTGCTCGGCAAAATTGTAGCCGTATAGTACGGCGCTAGGATCATTGGATTTTGCGCCGTTATGATAGCTGCGGCCAAGCGAATTCGGATCGCTAAGACATGCCAGCCGTCCATCGACAGCATTCTGCGCAACTCCGACCGACATCTGCTCTTTTTCGCCTTTGGAGTTCTTAAAAACATGCTGAGGGTATACTTCGAGCCAGCTCCACATATCAGGTTTTGTAGGCCCGACAAAGTAACTGGGCTGCGGTTTGCGAAAAGTGAAAAAATTGCCTAAATCTGCACAATAGGCAGGATCAGCCATAATTAATGGTTTGCCTTCCCAACGAAACCAGAGGCCAGGATATAGAGCAGGCTCATAGAGGTCTTTGTATAACTCGGCAACCACTTTCGATGGATCCCCAAACGGACATAAAAAAGCCACCTGCGGGGTTTTTCCACCTTGCTTTCTCACATCCGAGAAAACACGCAAGAGCGTCATGTAATTGTTTTTATAAGTAGCATTATTGGAGACATCAAAAATTATAACATCAACACCAGCATCAGATAGCATCTGGGCGTGTTTTCTGATCACATACTCATCGTCCGATTTGTAATATCCGAATATCGACTCTCCCCAAAGGTGAGGCGCATGCATCGACCCCCAAAGTGGGCTGTCCTTCTTTTGCATCGCATCAGGGTCCTGAGCCAGAATCTTAGTGATATCATAAGGCCCGCCTTTATTATGTGCGCCAAGCCATAGGAAGTAAAAGACTCCGACATATCTATCTTGTCTGGGTAGCCCGACCTCGTTATATGTCGGCAGCTTGCGACCAAGAGCATCACAGCCCACCCAGGTATCGCTGAATGTATCGATCTTATTTGTGGAATCAGCCGAACTATCAGCATTTGCAGGCTGCATAGTGAAAATGATTACAGCAAGCAAAATATAAACCATACTTATTTCCCCTTGAACGATGTATGTGGATCTAGTCGACTACAGTTGACATTATAGTGCATCCAGGCTTTCAAAAGCTAATGGTTTTGCAGATACAAGTGTTGATAAGATTGATTACATCTGGCTGATTCTCCACGCTCGTTTAATTGACTTGGGAACTTTGTTGTGATATCGTACATACATAAATAGACCCCTTTTAGTATTCGAGGGAAGCTGCGGGTATTACCCGACGTTTCCCTCTTCGTGTGTTATTCGATGAGGAATTGGGATGAACATTCTACAGCTCTTTAGCGCCAACGAGCGTGAAATAAAGAAATTCCGCAAGGTTGTTGAGAAGATAAATGCTCTCGAACCACAGATGAAAGCCCTGGCTGACGATCAGTTCAAGGCCAAAACAGATGAGTTCAGAGAGCGTCTTGCCAACGGAGAAACCGTTGACGACCTGCTGGTCGAAGCATTCGCCCTGGTTCGCGAGGCCGGTATACGCACACTCGGTCAGCGGGCTTTTGATGTGCAGTTGATCGGCGGGATGGTGCTTCATCAGGGCAGAATCTCCGAGATGAAAACCGGTGAAGGTAAAACCCTTACTGCAACTCTTCCGCTCTACCTGAATGCGCTGACCGGCAAAGGAGCGCACTTGGTTACGGTCAACGACTTCCTTTCAAAATACCATACAGTATTGAACGGCCCTCTATATAATTTCCTCGGTTTATCGGTGGGTTCTATCCATGGTCAAAGCGCTGAGAGTGGTACGAGCGGCAACTCATATTTCTTTGATCAGGACTATGTTGCTGAAACTCCCGCCGGCTGGGACAAACTTCGCCCGATAACTCGAAGAGAGGCCTATGCCTGCGATATCACTTATGGAACCAACCATGAGTTCGGTTTCGATTATCTGCGCGACAATATGGCTTTCCGCGCCGAGGATCTGGTTCAGCGAGAACTGCATTATGCCATAGTCGACGAGGTGGACTCCATCCTGATCGACGAAGCCAGAACACCGCTCATCATCTCAGGACCGGGCAACCGCTCAAGCGATATGTATTATAAGATGGATAAGGTCGTCCGAAGGCTCGCTAAAGACCGCGATTATACGATTGAAGAGAAGGCCAAAACGGCCATGCTCACTGAAGATGGCACACGTAAGGTCGAGGAGATTACGGGCTGCGGGAACCTCGCCGACCCCGAAAACCTCGAGATGAACCAGTACGTGAACGCCGCTCTCAAGGCCCATGCGGTCTTCAGGAAGGACATCGACTATGTGGTCAAGGACGGCCAGGTCATAATCGTCGACGAGTTCACGGGCAGGTTGATGTTCGGTAGAAGATGGAGCGATGGCCTGCATCAGGCTGTTGAAGCAAAAGAAGGCGTTCCGGTAGAGGAAGAGAACCAGACCCTGGCGACCATCACTTATCAGAACTACTTCCGACTTTATGATAAACTTGCCGGCATGACCGGTACCGCTATGACGGAAGAAGACGAGTTCCGCAAGATTTATGCGCTGGATGTGGTTGAAATCCCGACAAACCGGCCTGTAATCCGCAGAGATATGCCGGATGTGATATTCAAGACTGAAGAAGCAAAGTTCAGAGGCATCATTACAGAAATTCTAAAAGCCTATACGCGCGAGCAGCCGGTATTGGTAGGAACTAGATCGATTGAGGTTTCAGAACGCGTCAGCGAAAGGCTCCTGTCCGAGAGGCTCCAACTCCTTGCAGCCACGATTATTCTACGTTCGAGGCTCGAATCAGACAAGGAAATCGGAAATGACGAAAAGCAGGAGCTTTTTAATCTCATCAACTCCAAATTCGAGACTATCGCAATCAACAATTTCGGCAGGTTAGCGAAAAGGCTGGGCGTTGACCTCAACATGCTCAGCGATGGAAATATCTCCGAGCTTGCATCCATTCTCTCCATAAGCCCCAGAGGGATTGATAAACTTCATGAGGCTTTGAAGGAAGGGATCGTTCACAATGTCTTGAACGCCAAATTCCATGAGATGGAGGCGCAGATTATCGCGCAGGCTGGCCGACGCGGCGCGGTGACCATTGCTACCAACATGGCAGGCCGTGGTGTAGACATCATACTCGGCGGTTCGAAACTTTCCGATCAAGAAGAGGCTGATTTCGATGACAATCCCGACGAACTCCAGCCATTCGATTCAGCCGACCTGACCTGGGATATGGGTTCCTGGAAGCAGACTAACCCCGACAAATATGAGGAAGCGCAAAGGACCCCCAAGACACTGAATGTAATCGAACGCGGCGGACTCTACATAATCGGCACCGAGAGGCATGAAAGCCGCCGTATCGATAACCAGCTCAGAGGCCGTTCAGGCAGACAGGGTGACCCGGGCGCATCGAAGTTCTTCGTATCCTTTGAAGACGAGCTTATGCGCTTATTTGGCGATAAATCGGGCTCCTGGATGTTCCAGAGCTGGCAGGAACATGAAGCCATCGAGCATGAGGGCGGTCTTGGGAAAGTTCTCTCGAAAGCTATCGAGAGAGCACAGAAGAAAGTCGAGATGCACCATTTCGAGGCTAGAAAGCACGTTCTCGAATATGACGACGTAATGAACGTCCAGCGCGAGACTATCTACAAAGAGCGCCGCCGCATCCTAGAGGGAGCCGACCTGAGATCGACTGTCATAGGCTACCTCTATGAGACAATGGAGTCTGCCATCAATATGTTCTGGCCCGAGGGCTTAACAGCTAATGAGTGGGACAACGAAGGCCTGTTCAACTATGTAAATGAGTTCCTGCCGCTGGAGCTTTATGTAGAGCCGGGCAACCTCAGAGGCAAGAGCCGAGAAGACCTCACGGATATGCTCGATGAGATTGTCGATAAGAGCTATGAGGCCAAGGAGCAGGAGATCGGCGTCGAGCTTATGCGCGATATCGAGCGGCATGTAGCTCTTGATATGATCAACCGTAAGTGGATCGATCACCTTGATGCAATGGACTTCCTGCGTGAAGGTATCGGCCTGCGCGGATATGCTCAGCGCGACCCATTGGTGGAATACAAAAAAGAGGCATATGACCTCTTCCAGACGATGCTCGACAGCGTGCAGGAAGATATGGCCAAGATCATGTATCGCGTCCAGACACAGGAACCTCCGCGGCGCAGACGCCTTACATATGATAATCTGGTCGAAATGTCCGCCGAAGGCCCTCAGGGAATGGGGGACGGCCAGGCCCAGATGGCTCGGCTGGCAGCCAATATAAAGGGCAAACACGGCAAGATAGGCCGCAACGACCCATGTCCGTGCGGCAGTGGTAAGAAATTCAAGAAGTGCTGTATGGGCAAACTGGGAGAATAACTAAGAATTTTGAATTATGAATTCTGAGCTACATTCTAGCTTATATGCCTTGGTATTTCTAGGGAGGAGTATAATGAATTACAAAGAAATCGCATCAAAAATAACCGGTATCTCCTGTCCCATTTTCGGCATTTCGTGGAACCCATCTAAATCAGAACAAGAGTTGGCAAGGCGTATTGTAACATATTTGGAAGACAGACGAGTTCTTTACTCACCAAGTGAGTTGGAAATTCCTGAACATTGCGTCCACTCCGTGCTTAGCATACGTGATTTTCTCACAGCCAGTATACAAGAACTGGACAAGTCTAGCAGTCTATCAGATCACCTGAGAGCAATGCGTGCTGCCTGCCGCAAATTTCTCAACCACATTGAAGACCCAGAAAATACTATTGTTGAGAATGCACACAGCTATGGACATTATGCTGGATGGATATTTTTTTCAGCTTTAGGAGAATTACGATCTTCATTCGGCATACATATAGCTATGATTGCATCTAAGTACGGTGTAAATGTAGAAAATGATCTTGCAGTCATTCTCCCTGTTGAAGATTTGCAATGAACTGACATTATCCACCCGCTAAAGACAGAACATATAAATTATGATTGTTTTTGAAACAGAACGACTGATAGCCCGGGAGTGGGAACCTGAAAAAGATGCTCAGCGGGCTTTCGAGATATATTCGCATCCTGAAGTGATGCATTTCATTAAAGGCCCCAGCGGTATTCCGTCCGATGTCGAAGAGCAGAAAGCAAGGCTGGAATTGAGGTGCGCGGAATATCGCAAATATGAATGCACTGGCTCATGGGCGCTTGAAGAAAAGGAGACCNNCAGTGTGATTCTCAAATGGCTCCCCGATGCCGACAGAGTACCTACCGGTGATCTAGAAGTCGGCTGGCACCTCGCCCGCGAACACTGGGGCAAAGGTTATGCCTCTGAATCAGGGCTCCGGGCAGTTCAATATGCCTTCGATAATCTGCAACCGCCTGTGATATACGCAGTGGTGAGGCCGGGTAATGAAAAATCAGTCCGAGTCACTCAGAGAATAGGCATGCAGTCTATCGGCAGAACAGATAAATATTATGGTGTCGAGCTGCTGCTTTTCGCGCTTAAAAGATTTGCATATCAAACTCAGACAGCTGAAACACTGAAAGGCGCTGCCGGTTGGGAAGGCAATTTGCTGGCGCTTCGTGAAGATATATAAAGTAAAAAAACGGCAGAGATGCTGCCGCTTAGATATTTGGAGAAGAGATGTTAAATATTGAAATAGAAAAAGCCGCTGCATTGCAGCGAGAACTCGAAGAGCTGGGAGGTCATCTTTGACGTCCCCAGAGTTCAGGAAGAGATAGAAAGGCTGGAGGAGCAGTCCGGTCGACCCGATTTTTGGGACGATGCCCAGGAGGCCCAGAAAACCCTCAAAAAAATTAGCTCGCTAAAAGCCACGATAGAGCCTTTGCAGGAACTGCAGGCACGCACGAGCGACCTTATAGAACTCGCTGAAATGGTCGAGGACGGCTCAACTGAGGCGGATGAAATCCGTGAAGAGCTTTCATCAATCGAGCGCGCTTACGAGAAGTTCGAACTGCAGACGCTGCTCTCCGGCGAGCATGACACATCCAATGCCATTATGGAGATCAACTCGGGGGCGGGAGGAACCGAAGCCTGTGACTGGGCGGAGATGCTGCTTCGCATGTACCTGCGCTGGGCTGAGCGGGGAGGCTTCAGAACTGAAATCCTCAACACTGTCGAAGGCGACGTCGCAGGCATAAAGAACGTCACGGTGCTCTTCGAAGGCCGCAATGCATATGGCTACCTCAAAAACGAGCGCGGCGTGCATCGGTTGGTGAGAATCTCGCCGTTCGATGCAAATAAACGGCGCCATACCTCGTTTGCCGCTGTGGATGTCATCCCGGAGATCGAGGAAGATGTCGAGGTCGATATCAATCCCGACGAGATCAGGGTCGATACTTATCGATCCAGCGGCGCAGGCGGCCAGCACGTCANNAGACCGATTCGGCTATAAGAATCACCCATATTCCAACGGGCATTGTGGTCACGTGCCAAAACGAGCGCTCTCAGCACAAGAATAAAGAATCCGCTATGAAAGTCCTTGCTGCGAAACTCGGCCAGATCGCAAACGAGGAGAACGAGCAGCGAATCGCCGAGCTCAGAGGCGACCTGCGAGCAATCGAATGGGGCAATCAGATGCGCTCATATGTCTTTCAGCCGTATACTATGGTCAAGGATCACAGGACAAACCATGAAACCGGCGATGTAATGCGGGTGATGGACGGCGATATCGACGACTTCATCCAGGCCGCATTGAAAAGCGCAAAAGCTTAATCACGAAAACACTGAAAAAGGGGAGAAACGGATTGATTTCACGTTTTACCGGATGCCTGCTGATAGTTATCTTCAGCTTATGCATATGCAGTCCTTCGATCAGTGGCCAGAATAAAGGTTTGCATATTATGAAAATAGATGGAGAAAGTTTGGTACTGCCGGAGCAGAATCCGGCGAACCTGTGTTTCGGCAATCTGGTTCCCACTTCCATAATAGTCCGCAGCACGTATCTGGCCGATCAGAAGGACACAATAGTCTATAAGCAGGGCCGGGATTATACGGTCAATTATGTCCTCGGCACTATATCTCGAACCCGTATATCCCGCATACCGGACTTCAGTAAAAATCCCGCATACGGCAAAAAAGACTTCGACCACAACAAGATTCCCGGTATCGGCAACCACCAATACTTTGTCTGGGTCGATTATGAAACGCTCGATGGTCAACCTTTTGCCGCCAAAAACGACCAGTCCGCACTCCTGAAAAAGACTCTCTCGAAGCTTAAATCGGGAGAGCCACTAAAAATTGTCGTATACGGAGACAGCATATCGACCGGATGTGAGGCCTCCACTGAATCGCTGCGCTTTCCAAACCGCTATGCCGCTTATCTTTCGTCCCGGTTTCCAAAGGCCAAAATAGCCCTTGAAAACGGCGCGACCGGAGGGGACACATCCGAACAGGGTGTCAGTAGGCTGGAAGAGAAAGTGCTGTCTCGTAATCCTGACCTGGTACTGCTTGGATTCGGAATGAACGACCACAATGTTCCGCCCTCCGGTGTCAAAATACCGAAGTTTCAGGAAAACCTGGCGGTGATGGTCAAATCCATCATGGAGCGCACCGGCGCGGAGGTGATCATTCTTTCCGCTTTTCCACCCAACCCCGATTGGAAATTCGGTTCGCATCGGATGGGCGATTACGCCGAAGCCACAAAACAAACCGCGCATGAGCTGAATTGCGCCTATGCCGATGTTTACGACACCTGGACAAAAGTCCTGAAACGCAAAGACCTTCCCAGCCTGCTGGGAAACAACATCAACCACCCCAACGATTTCGGCCACTGGCTCTATCTTCAGGCTCTGGAAGCAGTCGGACTTTAGCGGGCTGCTGTTTGACTTATGGCAGTTTTGGTAAATCATGCCTTGCAATGAGCGAATACAAGCACATTATGGAGGCGGCAGGCACATTCATCGACGCGGTGGGTGTCGTTATTATCGTGGCCGGGGCGACCATAGCTACAGGTCGATTTCTGCTGCAGTCATCAAGATCCTACACGATCTATCGCCAGAATGTAGGCAGATCGATTCTCCTGGGGCTTGAGTTTCTGATCGGCGGCGACATTATCAAAACGGTTGTTGTTGCCCCAACCCCCACTA
>DJHI01000277.1:6501-18126 GCA_002431715.1 Armatimonadetes bacterium UBA5829 | reverse complement strand
TCCTAATCAGGACATTTCTGAGCATGGCACTTCAACTGGAACTGGAAGGCCACTGGCCTTGGCAGGCAGGCCAGCCGGTGACAGGTACAGGTGGTAATCGCGATCAGCAATAAAAAGCGCGGCAATTTTTGTTTTCATGCTTGGGCTTTTGGGTATAGAACAGGTGCGAACGTCTGGGTGGGTGGCTGCGAAAAAAAAGAAGCGGCAACTTTAGGGATCAGGCGGTCGCAAACGGTTTCCCCCAGCGATCCGTGCTGTGGTGCACGCGAATGATGCGCAAGCGGGCCGAGGATGATTCCAGCCGCAGCACGGATCTGTATCTTAGGCTACAGGTTACAGGCTCAGACATCGCATTGGGTCGGGATTTAAATCCCGACCCAACTTTGATTTCTATTTGATTGGGCAGAATCTCCGAATCCCGCCCCACTTTTACTATCCAATAAGATTTGTTCTGCTTGCCTGCGAGATTATTCACCAATCACGGTATTATCGATTAATCTTGTCGAGCCAATCCGCACTGCAAGAAGGACCGCTACGGGTCTTTCTATCGTTTCAACAGGGGTAAGAGTCTCGGCGTCCACCACGACCACATATTCCACCTGCGCAAGCGGCTCCGCAGCAATTATATTCCAGACCCGCGTCTGAATGGCCTTCGTATTTCTCTCTCCAGATTCATAGACCTTGCGCGCGGTTTCAAGCGAACTGCTCAAAACCAATGCCGCCTCCCTCTCGCGCTTATCCAGGTACGAATTTCGTGATGACAGCGCGAGGCCGTCGCGCTCCCTCATGGTATCGACCGCCACAACCTCGACATTCATATTGAGATCATCAACCATTTTCCTTATCACGGTAAGCTGCTGGTAGTCTTTCTTGCCGAAATAAGCACGGTCTGCCCTTACAATATTGAAAAGCTTGGCGCAGACGGTAGCCACACCCTGAAAATGTCCCGGCCTGCTTTGCCCTTCCAGTACCTCCGCAGGGCCTTTGACCTCGACCCAGGTATCAAAACCACCGGGATACATATCAACCGCAAGCGGAGCAAATACGACATCAACTTCGGCATTTTCGCATTTGCGTGAATCGGCCTCCAGTGATCTCGGATACCTGTGATAATCCTCTTTTGGGCCGAACTGAGTGGGGTTCACAAAAATGCTGACCACGACAAAATCGCGTTCCTGTCTAGCTCGAGCAATCAATGAAAGATGACCGGCATGCAAAGCTCCCATAGTGGGAACGAGCCCGATCTTTTTTCCATCTGCGTGCGCCTTTGCGGCAATCGCTCTCATCTCATCTACAGAGCTGATAACTTCCATCCAAACCACTCCCTACACAGCCATTCTCAATCTATCTTAGCCAGTTTGGCTTCGATATCCTTCGCTTCAGGCATGCCGAGCATCATATTGCGAACAACGCCCGACTTGTCAATGATATAAATTGTAGGGATTCCTTGGATGTGATAATCACTCTGAAGAGTCTCAATAATGCTCTGGTTCGCATAGACCACAGGAAAACTCAATGATTTCTTTTCGAGATATTCTTTTATCTTATCCGGTTTATTAAGGCAGATTGAGACCACCTGCACCGAGTGACCATATTTCTCATATATCTTTTGCAGAGTGGGAAGATGTTTTTCACACATCGGCAGCGCCCAGCAATCGAGCAGAATCGCCTTACCTCTGAAATCCGAANNCTTTTCGCCGTCTATCCAGGTGAAAGAAAAATCAGGCGCAGGCTTATTCTCAAGGTAATTTTTACCGAGCTCATCAGCCGGTTTTGCGCCGCTTGGAGGATTGAATGCGAACTTCGAATCGGGAATATTCGCATCAAATTGACACTTGTCGGCATTCGTCTCCATCGTAGTCTCGATATACTTGGGCGCCTTACCCTTGTAACCTTTGGGTAGAGTAGGTTTGCCCTTTGCGACCATATAATTGCGATATATAGCGAAGTCTTTCTTGCCGATCCAGAGTGTCTGGGTAATATTCATTCCCTTCGGGCAGCCGACGCCTTCTTTCAGCTTCATCGAAAGCACATACATTGGTCTGCTGCCAATACTCGATTCCTTAAGCTTAAAGGAACTCATCGCCCCGGTATAATCGATACCGAGCAAAAGTCCCAGACTTCGCACTCCCTGCTGAGAAGCGATCAGGCCTTGGAAGAACTCCTGCTCTTTTTTCTTATCAAGCTTTATTTTCACATATCGCTTCTCTCGAACGCCGTATTTCACGAGCGTTTTGCCGTTAGTGATAAGCTGCTCATTGGAATCGCTGACGAAGAGCTTATCAGGACGTTTGAAGCTCATATCGGATTTTAANNCTTTAGACCGCTGGCTTTTCTGACTACTTTTCCGTCGGCTTTGGTAATAATGGAAGACTGCCCGGCAGTTTGCAGCGACTTAGCCGAGCGGTAACGCATTTGAAGGAGTGAGAGAACCTGTTCCGGCTTTAACTTGCCGTCTTTGGGAATGACCATCTTCGCCGAGGGTGCAGCACTGCCCACCGCTGAATTCGGACTTGCGGCAGGAGTGCCAAACAGCTGCCCGCCTGATGGCATGTTGCCCTGAGCCAAAGGATTAAGCGCCCGCTCCAGTGCAGACGAACCATTGTTAAGAGGAAGTCCCGAATTACTAGAGTCTGGAGCCGTGAAGTTGCTGGTCGAACCAGGCTGATCGGCAGTCTGTGTGCCCGTGGCAGGCTGGTTATTTGCCTTCGCAGGCCTTGCATCCTTTTTAGCGCTGACACGCGCGTCTTTCTTTACATGAGACGTGCTCTTATGACCACATCCTGTGATCACACCGGCAAAGACCAGCATGAAAATTAAGCCTGCAAGGCAAACCTTTAACCTCATCATAACCTCTTTTTTTAATTAGTGGAGAGCCAAGAGTCCAGCTCATCCATCTATTTAACCTATTTTTGCACAGAGTAACTATATGTTATATCATCCACAGAAGCCTTGATAAGCCGTTTTTCGGCTGCGGCATCCCACTTAACACAGGTGGCAAACTCACCATTTTTATCGGTCTTGCCGCTTATACTGTCCGCTGTGCCTCCGGTAATTGTCAGAGCGACATCCTTATCCGAGAGCCGGTTTCCGTTTGCATCGGTGACAAGAACCTTTATGTTTGACCTGAGCGGATCGATCTTATCCGTGGCTGAATCTATAGCGATATTAGCAGTCGGGCCGCCAACCACAGTAACCGGAATGGCGATTTTCTGCGATCCATAAAAAGCATCTATGGTGCCTTTTTTCGCCTTGATGGGATTAAAAAATCCCTTTTGATCGATAAATCCAATCCCGCTCACAGTTCCCCAGACCACTTTTGACATTTGGTCCTCAGTAAACATCTGATCATCATCGCCCCAGGTAAGATAAAGCTGCGTGCCTTCGCCTGAAATTACTTCATTCCCCATTCCGCTTATTTTCAGCTTAGGTAAATCCGGTTGGACATTCTTTTTTGCGTCATACACCAGCAGCATATCGGCGACTGCCCGCTCGGTGCCTACATACGGATTGCCTGCGGCAGCTCCGCCGGACGGGCTGTTTACAACCGTTCCACGAACGGAGAGTGTGGTAGATCCACCACCATCCAGATTGATCGCCTGATATGCCCCTAGCATTTTCATCGCTTCTGCCAGTTTCGGCAGAGTAATCCCTCCGCTTATTGCCTGCCTGCCGTCCACAGTTACGATCAGCAGCTTGCTGTCGGGAGTAATACCTATTGCCGTGCGAGGATGGGTATTACGGACGAAATCGGGCTTAAAAGCCTCGTCATTTGCATCGATATTGACCTTACCGTCTTTGACAAGCCATGGGCCTCCTGCAACTGCCTGCTCGACCTGCATCCAATCGATATTGCTGCTGCCTTGAATGTTAAAGACCATGTTCAGCTTATCACCCACTGCAACGTTGGCAGCCAGAAAAGAAGCAGCCGGGCCGCCCGCGGATATTACTATGCCGTTAGGAGGAATAGGAGTATCGACGGCATCTTTTTTGACCTCGGTCACGGTTAAAGTAAGAGGACATCCCGCTCGCAGCGGCAGATCCTCCGTTGTTGCGATAACATCGGTTCCGGCATATTTCGAAAGAGTGCTCGCGCCGTAAGTCGGAGTGTAGACAACCAGTTGGTTCGTCTCGCGTCCCCTGTTTATTCCGTCTATCTGCCTCGCGACCCCATTCGCCATAGTCAGGTTGGCTTTGAAACTGGGGTTATCGAAGAAGACGCTTCCATCTCGAAGCATTGCAAATATCACTCTGCCGAGATGAGTCTCGCTTATCAACTCTCCGTCGGATATACATAATCCCGAGGGATCACCTGTAAATGGAAAATAATCGGCATTGATGCCGACCACAGCGCCCTTTCGAGCCGTTATAGAGCTTACAACCTCGCGCCCCTTATTCACTGTTGTATCCATAACCGCGTCTTTTGCAAGCGCCACTCTGACTTTTACAGCCGGGTTTGCAATATCGACTTTAACAACATTTGTGATAAGTGCGGGATCGGTGGTTATGTTCTGATAAAGTGTGATACCTTCGGCAAGCTGCTTTGTCACCGGTTCGGCGGCTGCAGCCGACCAAAGAGATAATATTGCCAGAAGAGGAAGAATGACTTTGTAGAATCGCATTTTGTACTCCATACTTAATAGCTACGCATATAGACGGCGTTACGTTCCTTATGAATCAACTTACCGGCCATTGGGCGAAAACCCTTCCGTTTAGGACATTTTACCTGCGGTTCCACCTGCTCTTATTTGACATTGCCTGCCCGCATTATTAGACTACAGATATCATGAACAGAGTAACAGGACAAAAGGACCCTATAATAAAGCTTCTGCGCGAGCTTGTGAATGAAGACGGCCGCAGGCGCAATAAACTCTTCTTCGCCGAAGGTGAAGAACTGGTAAGACGGGCCTTCGACTACGGCGGTAAGGTCGAGTCGGTATTATTCACGGATAAATACACTCAAACGCCTGAAGCGCAGAATCTTCTGGATCGAGCTGTTGCTGCAGGAGCCGATGTATATCAGTCCACTGAAGGGCTGCTGGCAAAAATATTGGATGCCAAACCCACCCCCGAGTGTCTGGCGATTGTCGAGCGAAAAGTAATCGGACTGACTGATGTGTTTGCAGGCGAAAATCCGCTCATACAGATGGTCGAGAGCTGCGAAAATGCCGATAACCTCGGGATGCTGCTTCGCTCGACCGATGCCGCGGGGATCAACGGTGTCGTTTTAACCGGTGACACTACGGACCCGTTCAGCCGCAGGGTCGTTCGCGGCTCCAGAGGAGCGGTCTTCACAGTTCCTATGTGCATTCATCCCAGTTCCGCAAAGGCTATCGATGCCGCTCATGAGCATAGGCTTCAGGTCATCGGCACTTCAGCCAATACGGACACCCTTTATACATCCGTGGACTTTACAAAGCCGACCTTGATAATAGTCGGCAATGAGCATACGGGCATATCCGGGACGGTTCGCGAGATGGCCGACTCGGTGGTCCGTATTCCAATGATGGGCAAGATCAACTCGCTCAATATCGCAGTCGCCGCGAGCGTAGTGATGTATGAGGCTGTAAGGCAGAGAGCATAACTGCTATTGACCTTGAGCACTAAACGTGGCATACTAGTGCCCAGAAGCGACTATTCGGCAATCAGGAGGTTTCCCTTGGAAAACAGCGGCAAGACTCAATTTAAGCTTTCGCGCCTTGTGCGCACGGCAGCCTCGGAGATTTATGTGATCTGGGAACGCGAGACCCGGGTCGGACAGGTGCATCTTCATTATGCGCACGACACGATTCATGCCGCGCTGCTCTTGGAAATCGACTTGACAGTCCCCGAGGAAGAAGACCTCCTTGAAGCCATCGACGAGGACATTGTTTCATCATATCTGCCCAGCTTTGAGCGCGAGGACCTGCTGGTGACCGTATTCAGAGCAGAGGAGATCAGCTCATTCAGCTATGCGCCGACGGATATGGGCGACTTCGGCCCGGAAGATGACGAAGATTAAGTGCACTTACCGGGCAACCATCCTAGTAACAATCAATATAAGCTACTAATAGAAACCCAGATCGAGAGTGGTTGATACCAAAAAAANNAGGTATCTTACCTGGAGGGATAATCATTAACTCTTTGGTCGCCTGGGCACTACAGAATCTTATTCATGCGCCAATTCTTTCCGACCTTTACCATTTCAAGGTTATATTGCCGGGCAGGTTCTCCGTTATTGTAGGAGACGGAGACATCCACACTCAAGGTGCTTTTACTGCCGGCAGGCTTAGGCTCGCTGACTTTGACAGAGCCGCCATTGGATGTGATATCACTGTAATACTCTTCGGAAATTGCCATCAGATCCATGCCGTGAGATTGCAGGTTTTCCTCAAGATCGGGCGTCGAAAGCTTCCGCGCATCCTTGACCTTGCGCTGAGTCATGGCGTTAAACCATTCCTCGGCGACCACCTTCGGCGGGTCAGCGCGCATGGCATTTATGATGAGAAGCACTATCAATAAAACTAGAACCGATGCCGCGCCGATAATGTGATTTTTCGTCGGTCGCCAGGGTTCCTTATCACCGAAACTGTAATTGTCGCCGCGAATGGTGCGTGTTCCGCAGGCTATACATACCTTCTGGTCTTCGTGCAGCTCAGTGCCGCATTTTTGACATTTCATTTTCTATCACCTTTTCTATTAGGTAATATCGAACCGGCAAATCACTACTCTATCAAACTCGCGCCGTCCTCTGCAGTGCAGATGTACAGGTTCGGCACAAGACCGGTCTTCTTTTCATATTCTACGGCCACTACCGATGTAAATTGTTCCACAAATTCGTCTATTACAAGGCTGACCGAGCAGCCTCCGAAACCGGCGCCCGCCATTCTATTCCAGAGCGCACCGGGAGCGTTTCGACAGACTTCAGCCATAGCATCGAGCTCAAAGCAGCTTACTTCATACAGGTCGCGAGCGCTGTCATGCGAAGCATTCATCAGCTTGCCGAACCCTTCAAAATCTCCTCGCTTCAAAACGTCACGGCTCTCAAGCACTCGCTCGTTTTCGTATATCACATGCTCCGCGCGCATCCGCACCACTTCAGGGAGCCTGTCTTTATATTTCTCGAAATCAGTGGATGAGACATCTCTGAGCTGAGTCACATTCGGAACCCACTGCGAAAAGAGCTTCGCGGCTTCCTCGCACTGGCTTCGACGAAGATCATATTCGCTGTCCACAAGGCCACGCCTTTTCATTGTGTCGCAGACGACTATTTTTACCCTGGATGTGTCTAATGGAAACTGATCATATTCCAGCGTGCGGCAGTCGATGAAAAGCACATGATCTTTTTTCCCCAGGCGGGATATGAACTGATCCATTATACCGGTGTTCACACCGACGAATTTATTTTCCGCCTTCTGGCCGATAAGAGCCATATCGGTTCCGGGCATATCGAACCCGACCAAACTCTGGAAGAGGAAGCCGGTTGCCATCTCGATCGCTGCAGAACTGGACATCCCCGAACCTATCGGCACATTGCCGTGCATTACTATATTCGCACCCTGGAGCTTAACACCCGCCTCTTGAATGAAGAGCACGACGCCGCGAACATAGTTGCTCCACTTGTTTACATTATCATGGACTATATCATCCAGCGAAAATTCACTTTTTTGCTCGAAATTTTGTGAGTAAACAACAACTTTTCTATCATCCCTGAGCCCGCCGGCGGCGATGACATCCAGGTTCACCGCAACAGGCAGCACAAAACCGCCGTTATAATCGGTGTGAATTCCCATCAGATCGACCCTGCCGGGGCCTTTTACTATTTTGGTCGGCAGCGAGCCGAACAGCCGCTCGAAATCAGCTTTTATCCCGTTCAGTCTGGTAGACATCAATCAACTTCTTCTGCGAGGCCGCCTTTAGAGAGCGCGCTCTTACGGCCAGCGCCTTTACCCTTTCTCCGAAATCTTTGTTGGCTGCTTCCCAGCGGCGTATCAGCCTGTGACCATGGGCGCGATAGAGCCATCGCCAGACCCTGTTTTCGAGCTGATGCCTGGCCCAGTGCCATTTGCCGCTCAGGATGCTCAAGTTCAGCTTTGCTGCAAACTTGAGAGTTTCCAGTCCACAAAGCATTTTAACACACTCTCGAAGACTGTAAAAGCGCTTCATCGCCTTGAACGTCTCTTTTTGCAATTCATAAGGCGACATCTTCCCCGGCTGGTAGACGACGTGCTGCCCGTCATAGAGGTGCCACTCACGCGTTAAAAGGCGCTCGTCGCACTCCATCTCTTTGAAATACGGCGTTCCGGGCAGAGGAGTAAGGATCATAAACTGGACTGTGTCTATGCTGTTTTTTAGGGCGAACTTTAATGTGCTCTGAAGGCTTGCCGCATCATCATTTTCTGCGCCGAAGACAAACATGCCATGCGTCATAATGCCGTAATCATGCAATATTCGAATCGACTCCACTATCTCATCGACCGACTGCCGTTTATTATATTCTTTTAGCGTGGCAGGGTTCACGGACTCGAACCCGACATAGACCTGATAGCAATTCGAGCGCTTCATCAACTGCAGAAGCTCCTTATCATGCGCCACATCCACGCGGACCTGAGCAGACCAGTCAGGGGTCAGCCCTTTTGAAAGAAGCGTGTCGAGAAGTGTTTTAGTGCGCTCGCGATCGGCTGTAAAGTTGTCATCGTAATAGAACATAGTTCTCGGTTGACGCTGAGCAATCTCATCGACAACACTCTCTACACTGCGTGCTCGATATCCCCTGCCGAACATCTTTGTAACGGAGCAGAAGCTGCAATCGAACGGGCAGCCGCGCGAGGTTGCAATCGGGGTAAGCCGAATCTTTTCGCTGCCTTTGATAAGAGAAAGGTCGGGAAATGGAAGCGCATCAAGGTCACAAACCAGCGGTCTTCCGGGATTATGCCGTATCTCGTCGCCTACTCTATACGAAAGCCCTGCTATCGAGCCGAACCCGGAGCCTGAGTCGAGCGCATCCACAAGTTCGAGCATTGTATATTCACCTTCACCTCTGACGCAGTAATCCGCGTGCTCAAGAGCTTCCTCAGCAAGAAAAGTGACATGGGAGCCGCCTATCACCACGGGTATTCCCGCCTCACGCGCGCGTTGGGCTATTCTGTAACCTTCGGTGGAGGTAGATGTGGTTGTCGATATCCCCACCAGGTCGGATGACAGCAGATCGGTATAGTCGACTTCTTGGATATCCTGGCAGTAGATGGAGACATCGATGCCTTTGTCTTTTAGCATCGCGCCCATAAGCGGCAGACCGAGCCGCGGCAGAGCTACACCGGTATAGACGTGATAACCTGGGGGTTTGGGTTCGACAAACGTGACTTTCCTGATCCTAGACAATTTGGCGGGTCCTCCTTTGCGTGGTGTTCTATCGCACAACTTTCCCATTGTATGCTGCGAAGGAAACCGACCCTGCGGGAATTAGGAATTCTAAATTTTGAATTCCGACTTTTGAGTTAAGGAAGAGATCAGACTTTTATTCGGGCTGAATATCTGATCCGGCGATTTGAAATCGCGATGTTCCCTTTCGGGTGCGATCAGATATCGCACCCGAACTAAAACTATAAACTTGAACTATGTCTTTACAGCTTAAGAAATGTGGATTCAACCGTGCTCGGCTGGGCGGCACGAAGTTCTGCGGCCTTTTCTTCAGCGAGCGTATCGTTTATGTATGAGCCTGCACCCGTTTCGCAGCCCGCTATGTACTTTAGCTTATTTTTTGTCCTGTTCGGCGGATGGAATTCTATATGAAAGTGATAGTGATCGTAGTCCTGGCCATCCGTAGGAGCCTGGTGCATGATCATCATATAAGGGAGCGATATTCCCCAGAGATTGTCATACTTCAGCAGCACGGCCTTAAGGATATTCGCAAGGTCGCAGCGCTCATTCTCATCAAAGGTGAGCATGCTCTGGTGGTGCTTCTTCGAGAATATGTAGACCTCATAGGGATATCTGGCAAAGAACGGAATCATAGCGGCAAAGGAATCGTTTTCGACCACTATCCGACGTCCGTCCTTATACTCCTCCGCAATGATATCGCAGAAGAGGCAGTTGCCGGTGCGCTCCTTGTGGCTCAGGGCCGAATCAAGCTCCTTTTGAGCCTTTGGCGGGATAAAAGGCAGGGCATAAATCTGCCCATGAGGATGATAGAGCGTGACGCCTATATCCTTGCCCTTATTCTCGAAAATCAGCACGTAATTGACAAAATCCCTGCCGCCGAGTTCGCGGAAACGGTCCGTCCAGACCTCGACTAGATTCCTCAATTGCTCCAAGCTGGCGTCGGTAAGAGTGCCGTTGTGCTGTGAAGTATAGCAGACGACCTCGCATATACCATCGGCCGGTCGGACTTTATAAAGCCCGGTCTCCTCTACGGCCGGCTCTGGCGCCGGATGCTTGAGAGATGGAAACTTGTTTTCAAAAGTGACTATCTCGTAATCCGGCGACGGAATCTCTGTCGGGAATGCACCTGGTTTGGTCGGGCACAGCGGGCAATAGTCATCAGGCGGCAGAAAAGTCCGATCCTGACGATGGGTCGCGGTAATCACCCACTCCTGGAGGATCGGATGCCATCGAAGCTCGCTCATTACTTATCACCTCCACAGCAGCACTTTGGCTCGGCGGGAGCATTCCCGGAAGTGGAGAGTGGAGAGTGAAGAGTGGAGCAAGACTTGGCGGCGCTCCCCGAATCGCCACCATTCTTCGGAAAGCTGAAATATATAAGCGTTCTCCCATCTGAAAGGGTGATTTGTTTCTTTAACATCTCCATTACTGATTTCTACCTCTTACTATCTCTTCAACTACAGCGAGTTGAGCAGGCGTGTTCACGCCTAAAAGCTCGCTAGGGTCGCAATTCACGGCCGATACGGTTCGACCCTGCTCCAACGCAACCCGAACCATATCTGTTAAATTATACTCGTTTGCCTCATTGATTGCCATAGCCTCGATGTTTGAGAAGAGCCAGCGGGAATCGAATGCATAAGCGCCGCCGTTTACTTCCTTTATCGCCCATTCAGATTGCGTGGCGCATTTCTCCTCCACTATTCCTATGATACGACCATCACTGTCTCGAACGATCCTGCCATATCCGGTTGGTTCTTCCAGACCTGCTGAGGCGAGAGTTATTACAGCATTCGAGCTTATCTGCTCGGCCATAAGGCGCTTAATAGTGTCGGCGGTAAAGAGAGGGCTGTCACCGCACATTATTATTAGGTGACCATCAAAACTCTCAAACGCATCCTTTGCGCATGCCACTGCATGCCCGGAGCCTTTCTGCTCGGTCTGCCGAACATAACTATAAGACGACCCCATCTCCCGCATCACCTGTTCGGCCTGAAAACCGACTATCAGGGTAATGTCATCTATTCCAGCTTGCTTCATGGTATCGACCACATATCCGACCAAAGGCTTGCCGAGAACGGGCCGCAGTACCTTTGGGAAAGCCCCACCCGCCTCACTCTGAAAGCGCGACCCTTTTCCTGCTGCTAGTATAAGTCCACGAAATTCGCTCATAGCCAGAGTTTACTGCGTGAGAGCCGCAGAGTCAATGATAATCATTTTCAGGAAGCATAAGGTATGAGAAGCCACATGTCATTCCCGCGAAAGCGG
>DJHI01000277.1:5958-6488 GCA_002431715.1 Armatimonadetes bacterium UBA5829 | reverse complement strand
CCCAGTCAAGCTGGGAATGACACAGGCTTGTTTTCCTTGAATAAGGGTGCATCCCGTCTCAGGGTATAACTGCAATAATTAGTGGGAGGATTTTCCGACAGACTTATGCTATAGGTATTTTGAATAAACAAACTGTAACGAAAGGGCTTATTACTATGTCCATGGTAAAAATTAACCGGGACGATCTCCGTAACAAAATTCTCGGCTGCTGGCTCGGCAAGAGCATCGGTGGAACCCTGGGTATGCCGTATGAATGCTGCACGGATATGCAGGATGTCCACGGTTATAAAAACGCTTCCGGCGAACCGGTCCCAAACGACGATCTCGATCTGCAGCTTATATGGCTGCGCGCCGTGCAGGATAAAGGGATAGCCAATGTCAACGCGAAGGTTCTCGGTGAATACTGGCTTAATTTCATCCCTCCGCACTGGAACGAATACGGCATATGCAAGTCCAATATGCGCGCGGGACTTATTCCACCGCTGTCTGGCGAGTGCTATAACGATCTATGGAGAAACTCGAACGGCGCA
>DJHI01000277.1:5094-5938 GCA_002431715.1 Armatimonadetes bacterium UBA5829 | reverse complement strand
CGCATATGAAGACGCGTGTGTGGATCACGGTGGAGGAGAAGGTACATATGCGGCTCTCTTTACCGCCGCCGTTCAAAGCGCTGCATTCGTAATAAGCGACCGCGACGAGCTTATAAAAATCGGTCTCTCAAAAATTCCTTCCGACTGCCGCGTAGCCAAGAGCATTAATATAGTCCTCGATGCATATAAGAAGGGAAAGACCTGGCAGGAAGCGCGGAAAGCAGTCGTTGACGACAGCGCCGACCTGGGATGGTTCCAGGCTCCGGCGAATGTGGCGTTCGTAATAATCGGCTGGATGTATGGCGAAGGCGACTTCGGCAAGTCCATCTGCACCGCCGTTAACTGCGGCGACGATACGGACTGCACCGGCGCGACCCTGGGCGCGACTCTGGGCATAATTCTCGGCAAAAACGCCATTCCAAAGAAATGGGCTGAGCCTATCGGTGAGCGAGTGGTCACCATAGCAATCGACAAAGGCTCATGCGCGGATAGAGTGTTCCCCGGAACCTTGGATGAACTCACCAAGCAGGTGATGGAACTGGTCGGCCATTCACTGCATGCTGAAAAAGGCGGAGTCGAGATAGTCGATGGCAAGACAGACCTGAGCAATCTGACTGAGCTGAAGCTGCTCGATAATTCAAGAGCAAAAGAGATTTGGGCCAGGTCACCCTACGCGTTGGAGTATGATTTCATCCATACCAAAGTGATACTGGATTATCTCGGAACCCCTGAAATCAAGGCTGGCGTGCCGTTTCCTATGAAGATCACATTCCATAATCAGATGCCTGATTCGCGTCATATGGAGCTTATATGGCATCTGCCGGAGGGTTGGAGCGTATCCACC
>DJHI01000277.1:2489-5077 GCA_002431715.1 Armatimonadetes bacterium UBA5829 | reverse complement strand
CGCAGATCACTCACTGGCCGCCAACCCAGGCAGTGGATGTAGAGATCACAGCCGAGTCAGTAGATAACGCGACCACCAGAGGAATATTGGAAATAATAGCGCCCGGAAGGCCGACTGTAGGCCTTGTGCCGCTTGTTTTCTATAATTCGAGATAGCATCGTTTTCACCATAGGTCGGTTGGGTAAACCTTTGGAAGTAACAGAGACTGGGCGGAGCAAATATCCGCCNNTCTGTTTCCTAAGGAGAGATGCTATGACCGACCTGAAAACGCTATCCCCCGATGAGCTGACCCATCTCTGTGATCCCAACTGCCTTGGTTTCGAGAGCACGGCCGATATAGCGCCTGTTCAGGGCACGGTCGGCCAGGAGCGGGCGGTAAGTGCAGTCAATTTCGGCCTGGATATTCGCACGTATGGGTTCAATATTTATGTCGCAGGCAAACCCGGCACCGGCCGCAACTCCAGCGTGCTGGCTCATGTAAACGCCAAAGCCAAAGACGAACCCTCTCCTAACGACTGGTGCTATGTCAATAACTTCTCAGATCCATATCATCCCAAAGCCATAGGTGTCGCCTCCGGCAAAGGCCCGGAACTCGCGGAGGATATGGAGGAGTTTATAAAGATCGCCCGTGAGGAGCTTCCACGCGCATTCGAAAGCGAAAACTACGGCAAGCGCAAAGCTGAGATAATGGACGAAATCCAGCGCAGGCGCGAGGGATTGTTGAGCGAACTCCAGCAGGAAGCGGCTGATCTGGGTTTCAGCATCGAGGCGACTCCGGTCGGCATCGCATCCGTTCCACTCACACCTGAAGGCCGGGCATATAACAGAGATGAATACGACGCTCTCACAGACGAAAAAAAACAGGACATCAAGCAGCACGGACAGAAGCTGCAGGAGAGCACAAATCAGTTCGTTTCGCGCTCACGCACTCTCGAAAAAGAGGCTCAGGACAAAGTGCGGGAGCTTGATCGGGAGATAGCACTTTTTGCCGTCGGTCACCTTCTCGAAGCACTTCGCGCCAAGTACCAGGCATGCAACGGCTTCGGCGACTGCAAGGCAATTCTCGATTACCTAAATGAGGTCGAAAACGATATAGTCGAGCATCTCGATGATTTTCGTTCGCAGGAGAAGAAGGTCCAGCCCGGCATGCCGCCCGCGTTTGAAGAGATGGCGGAGTCCGTATATGAGCGTTACAAGGTCAACGTCTTTATCACGCACAAAGACCACGACGGCGCGCCGGTGATCCGCGAAAACAACCCGACTTTCAATAATCTGCTCGGCAAGATCGAGTTCAAATCACGCTTCGGCTTCGTGAGCACCGATCACAATATGATCAAATCAGGTGCGGTTCATAAGGCAAATGGCGGATATCTGATAGTNNAAGCCTTGGATGTCCTGCTCAATCCGTTCTCTTGGGATGGACTAAAGCGTGTCCTGAGATCGCACGAAGCAGCGCCTGAAAACCTGATCGATCAATACGGCCTGATGTCGGTCGCTACAATCAAGCCTGAGCCGATTCCGCTGGATGTTAAAGTTATCATGGTCGGCAGCCCGTATATATACTACCTGCTCTACTATCTCGACGATGAGTTCCGCAAATTCTTCAAGGTGAAAGCCGATTTCGATATAGAAATGACTCGCGACGATACGCATGTCGCGCAGTACGCAGCCTTTGTCGCAGACTGCGCGAAGACGCTGAATTTAAAACCGTTCCACAGGGGAGCGGTGGCAAAGATCGTCGACTACGGCTCCCGTTTGATTGAGGACAAAGGCAGGCTCTCCACCAGGTTCATCGACATATCGGATATAGCCAGCGAAGCTTCATATTGGGCTCAGCAGGCGTCGAGCGATATGGTGATGGCCGAACATGTCGAAAAAGCCCTGGAGCAGAAAGAGTATCGATCTCGAATGATAGAGGACAAAGTCCAGTCGCTTATTGACGAGGGCGTAATTATGATCGATGCCGCAGATTCAAAGGTCGGGCAGATCAATGGTCTCTCGATATATGACCTCGGCGACCTGTCTTTCGGCAGGCCTTCGCGTATTACGGCTCGCGTGGCGGCAGGCCGCGGAAAGATAGTGGATGTGCAGCGCGAGAGCGAGATGGGCGGGCCGATACACAGCAAGGGCGTGATGATCCTCACCGGTTACCTGGAAGGCAAGTATGCGACCGATAAGCCCATTGCCGCTTATGCCACTATAGCATTCGAGCAGCTTTATGACGAAGTCGAGGGAGATTCGGCCTCATGTGCCGCNNTTCGGCTATAGCGAATATCCCGATCAAACAGGGAATCGCCGTGACAGGCTCCATGAACCAGCACGGTCAGGTGCAGCCTATTGGCGGAGTAAACCGTAAAATAGAGGGCTTCTTTGCAGTCTGCAAGTCAAAAGGGCTTACCGGAGACCAAGGCGTCATGATCCCGGCATCAAACGTCCGTCATCTGATGCTCAAGCCCGAGATAATCGACGCGGTACGCGATGGCAAGTTCCATATCTGGCCCGTTGAAACAGTCGATCAGGGAATCGAAATCATCACCGGCATCCCTGCAGGCGAGAAAAAAACCGACGGCTCATACCCTGAAAATACG
>DJHI01000277.1:0-2470 GCA_002431715.1 Armatimonadetes bacterium UBA5829 | reverse complement strand
CAACAAAAGGCTCCAGGAGCTTGCTGAAACCGCAAAGGAGTTCGCCGCTCCACAGCTTGCAGCCGCTTCCGAGGAGAAGGAACCAGCGCCCAGAATTTAGCATTTGGTATTTGGGATCGATTATTTAAGTTATAATCACCAGGTTCTGCTTGGATTATTAGGATCAACACCGAAATTCGGCGTGCTATTTTGAGATGAAGACTGCTCCTGCTGCGGCGTGACATACACTCGACCTTTTTCCACGGTTGCAGTGATCGTTACGGTGAAATTCATATTTTCACTCTCAAGGTTCATTGAGCCCGTTGCAACCACATAAGGCTTGCCGGGACTTACCGAGGCAGCGATATCGAAATCTTTCGACACCTCATTGCCTGGAGTGGAGCCGAAGGGAAAAGTGAATGATCCTTTTCCAGACAATACAACTGTGCCGTCCTGATTTATTGAAGGTGTAACAACAACACCCAATAAATTGGTATTTGTGAAATTAGTCACCGGACTCTTTGAAACCTTTTTTTCGGTAACCACACTTATGGTTTGGGTATAGGCCTTTTGCAACCTAAGATTCAGTAAAATAGAGGCCTTTTCCGCACCCACATTCTCCGTGCTGGTCGAGTACACTTTAGGACCTTTCGGCGTATTTATATTTATCTCAGCTTTCNNNNTTTCAATCGAACCGGCCGCGGCAGCGCGCTCTCCACATCCAGCGCCAACACAAACTTCTTCGCCGCATCCAGGTCTTCCATAGAGCCATAAAGAACCAATTTGTTTCCACTGGTGGCAGTTACACTCAGCGGCACGGAAGAACGCCCCGTGATAAACCGAGTAATATCCCCGGCATTCAAGTATTTCAAGTCGATTACTTCCGAAAACCTATTCTGCTGCATCGCATAGTCCGCCTTCGGCGCATACTGGTCCTTTAGCTGTATTGAAGGAAGTTCGACCTGAGGCTTAGATGAAATAAGGTACACTCCATCTCGAATCCTGTAAACAAGCCCCGCCGTGCTTGTCACGGACCTGAGAGCGACGTCGAAAGGCGTATTCTTGAGCGTAGCCGTCACGCTTAAGGCTTCCAAACCTTGATCGAGCGTATAGCTGAGTTTGGTATTATCAAAAATGATACGCAATACATCCGCTAGGGGCATGTTTTTCGCCTCGAGATTTATGATCTTTTTGGCCGGGTCGCACGGAAAAATCGATCCCCAGGTAAATGTGGCGCCCGTCGGCTTGAGGACATCTCGCAAAACTGTAATGAATTCAGCGTCTGATGCGGCGTAATTTACATTAATGTCTTGAATAACCGGATCGATATTCCAACTGCCTGCATCCGCCTTTCTGAAAAGATCATCAAGCGCCTGCCTGAGCGGTGTGTCTCTGTAATTGACACTGACCTGCCTGCTCCATTTTGCCCATTGCGCAGGCGAGGAGGAGATAATAGTTATGCCGTGATCTTCCCTGTATTCGAGTCCGGCCGTTTTGCAAAGGATAGATAGCGCTCGGCGAAGAGGAACTTCTTTTATGCTAAAAGCAGGAATGACATATTCGGGCGGCACATTCGAGTCAATTGCGAAGTTTATTCCCTCCCCTTTCAGCAAAGTCTCAATCGCTGTTTTTACAGACACATCTTTCAAATCCAGGCTCACAGGCTTCTGCCAGGGGTCGGAAATTGGTATCTGAGCAATGCAGGGCGCAATAATCAGCACTGATATTACAGCGGATAAAATTAAGATATGAAGATACTTTTTCATGTTCAATTCTCCATTCCTGCCGGACTCTATTCGCCCGGCTCGACCTCTACATATACCATCACGGTATTACCTGTGCGTGACCCGGCGGATCGNNTCGGGTGACTTCGCCTGTCGCGCTGTCACGTTGAGTGCAACTATAGCTGTAATCATCACCCGGAGCTTCATTTGACACTGCCACTATTGCAACAGAATCCGAATATGCCGGTTTCACATCCGCTTTTGGCGGTTCAGGCACTTTTTCTTCAACTTTCGCCTGGAGCCTATGCGGCGGCTTGCTGCGCTCATCGAGCCGAATCTTCTTTTTCGGCACTATGCGTTTCGGAGCCGGCGTCGGTTTCGGCGGAATACCCACATTCGGCGCAGCACGTCTTACATCGGAGGGCTTCGGGCTCTCCGTCTTTTTCAACTCAATCTTAGGCGCGGAAGGCATACCCGCAGAACTGCGAACCCCACCCTCAGTAGTTTTGGGTGCAAGCGCCATATGATTATCAGGCGCTTCCGGCTTGCACATGAGAAATATAACTAAAAGTGCTGCTGCAACAGGCGCAAGCGCAAGGCCGTAAAGCCATGTCCGCCTCTTTTTAGGCTCACCATCGATAGCACTCCGTATAGTAATGCGGAAATCGGGAGCAGGCGGGACATAGTCGTAACCTTGTAAAAGCTCCCTTAGCTGCTCGTCGTCTTCTATATTATAACGTCCACATTTCATTGGTCTTCCTCTTTCA
>DJHI01000162.1:13640-15316 GCA_002431715.1 Armatimonadetes bacterium UBA5829 | reverse complement strand
AAATTGGGATCGATATTAGAACCTGGTGAACCCAGAGGGGATACTTCCTGTTTTTCCTCGGTAGTCAACATTACGCGCCTGCCTTAAAATAATGAAGCAATTTTTCTGCAAACATGATAACACTGGAGAGAAAGCACCGTCAAATCGCCGGAGTGCTCGTTAAACCTAGCATGCTGAGCCGCGTCGAAGNNCAGATATCGCCGCACCCTTCGACTGAGCTCAGGATGCTGCAAACACTAAACTCCAGCACGCATAAACAAGACTCCGGCACTAAATCGAATCTACCCTTAGAATCGTCTGGCCGATGCCGATTTGATCGCCAATCTGTAGAGCCTGTTCATTGGCTCTCTGGCCTCTCGCCCATAGGCCGTTTGTGCTTCCCAAATCGCGAATAATCCAGCCCGAACCGTTCCATGTAATCTCGGCATGATTGCGGCTGACCATGGTGTCTTGCGCTAAAAGAATCTGGCACCCGGCTTCGCGTCCGATTTTGACCGAGCCCGGCCCAAACTGGAACTTCTGATTCATATGCGGGCCACCGACCGCCGTTAAGACCAGATTGCCCATAGCAACCGGCTGGACCACCGTCTGCTGCGGAGCAGAGTATGGCTGCATTGTAGGCTGCGGGGTCGATTGCACATCCGACCATCTCTGCTGAGGCTGACTCGCCGCCTTCACTGCAAGTTCCGCTTTCTGATTGAACCTGAGGTGGAAACGTCCGACTCCCAGCAGATCCCCGTCTTTCAGGGTCGCTGACTGAGTCGGTGAGTTATTGACCGATACGACGACTCCACTTGCGCTCTGCACTGAAACGTTATTGTCTTGCATGAGCAGGTATGCATGCTGCTTCGTGACATTCGGGTCGCCAAAGAGAGGAATGTCTGCCAGTTCGTCGCGGCCAATCGTGGTGGTCGGCTTTGTGATAATGAAACTCCTGCCCTCTTTGGGGCCGGAGAGCACTGTGACCCAGTTCTGTTTTGCAATTTCATCGACAAACGCGACCGCCGCACCGGTTGCGGCGCCCATGAGTATAAAACCGATAAACCGGCTCGCGCTTCCACCATGAGTTATAATCGAGGTTACATCAAATAGAATTCCACCCGCTCCGCCGCCGATCAATCCTCCGAGCATGCTCATCTTCGCGCGCTGCCAGGAACCCATAGCAAAACCGACACCAACTCCACCACCCGCACCCATTACCGCCCAACCTATTGTTCTGCCTACGAAAATCCCAAGACCAGGCGTAGTCAAGATCATCGCAGAGAAAGCAAACTGGCCAAATATTCCGCCAAACGCTCCGGCCACTGCACCGATAGGCACTGCAATTGCCATCTTTGTAATAACTCTCTTGGGAGGTGAAGTAAACTCATCTGCTGCTGCAAGTATCCCGCTCAGTAATGCGGCAAAAGAGGCGCCAAGCATTATCGCACTCATGAGAACATCCCCAGGCCTGTCGGGAATACTCAAGGTCTCTTCTCTGACCATTCCAGGATTAATTACGAGAAAAACTAAAAAACCCGCTATTGCACCGGCTATGCTCAGCATTATTAGACGCGATGTGTTTACGTTTTGCATAATTGACATACAGCGCCCTTACCCAGGCTTCTCCTCCGGAAGATGGAGTACCTGGTCGCAGATGAAAATAACAAATATAAAATCTCAATTACTAATTCAGA
>DJHI01000162.1:11974-13633 GCA_002431715.1 Armatimonadetes bacterium UBA5829 | reverse complement strand
CTCTCCCCCAGGAGAGGGAGTAAGTTGACAATGTCCACTGGGCTACCAACAACCAACCGCAAACTGCCAACGCCCAACACCTAACACACATCACCTAATAGGTCGCGCTCTCAAAAACAAGGTAGATCTGGCCTTTATCAGTCATTTTGACTTTGCCTATTACNNTTTGGAGCCAACGTCTTTTTCGGTATCCAGAGCAACGGGACCGGTGACATACATGCATCCGGTGGAATCGCAGACAGCCCAGTCACTGCGCGTTATGGGCGGGCCGTTTTTTATGTTTGGATCATTGGGGTCTGGCTGAAAGCCTTTGAAGGTTCCATCGATTCGAACACGTCGGCCTTCCAGTTCATTGACTCGCTTGACTATTTCACTGACAGTCAGCGGAACCAGGGCGGCCGTCTTCTTGCCGATGGTAAATTTCGCTCCCACGGCCGGAGGTTCGTTCTCGTTAGGTGTTAGCTGCGCGCAGACTGTGTATGTTCCGGGCCCGACATCCTTACCCGAATTGTCTTTCTGATCCCAGGTATATGTATAGTTCTTCACCTCATCGGGCTCAAGGGTAAGAGTGGTTATCACTTGCGCCGATACCTGGTGCTTGCTTAAAGTATAGATTTCTTGTCCGGCGAGGGTTATCCAGAGGTCGAACTGACTTGCGCTAGGGAATGTGTAGGTAATGGGCTTATCCGTATCGTTTTTGATCGCGAATGTGAACTCCACGCTCTGCCCAATGGAATAGTTTTCAAGAGAGGTCTTTACTCCCTGAAGCAAATCGCTCGGCTGCGCCTGTGCGGACAAAGAAGCTGCCGCAAGCAATAAAATCAGAAGTAACCGTGTAGTCATACTCCACCTCCCGGTATGGTAACTACAACCTGTGCCATAAGGATTTACCTGTTTTTAGCCTCATCCCAAACACGGTCCATCTCATCGAGTGTCAGATCGGATATTTGACGGCCGGATTTACTTGCGTGTTCCTCTATACGGCTGAACCTGCTTTTGAATTTGTCGAGCATCAGTCGTAGAGCCTCTTCGGGGTCGATATCTTCATGCCTTGCGATATTGACGATAGTAAAGAGCAGGTCGCCGATCTCTTCCTTGACCAGAGACTTATCGTTAGTTGCAATCGCCTCTTTGAGTTCGTGAATTTCCTCATCGACTTTGGCAAAGATCGAATGCACATCCGGCCAGTCGAAGCCTGTTTTAGCCGCTTTCTTGCTAAGTTTGGCCGCTCGCATAAGGGCGGGCATGCTTTTGGGGACACCGTCCAGCACAGACTTTCGATCTTCATAACCCGGCTCGCAGCGTTTGATCTGGTCCCAATTTGTCAGAACATCTTCGA
This sequence comes from Armatimonadetes bacterium UBA5829, assembly GCA_002431715.1. Taxonomy (GTDB): domain Bacteria; phylum Armatimonadota; class UBA5829; order UBA5829; family UBA5829; genus UBA5829. The sequence continues at coordinate 12,294 of DJHI01000162.1, read as the reverse complement.
CACCGGATACTATCGCATCGGCAAAAACATGAGGATGCCTGCGCTGGAGCTTTTCGCGGATCCTCTGGCAGACATCTGCAACATCGAACCCGCCCGACTCACTCGATATTTGAGCATGCAATAAAACCTGGAGGAGTAAATCTCCAAGTTCGTCTTCGATGTTGTTAGGGTCGCCGCTTTCAATGGCCTCAACTACTTCATAGGTCTCTTCTATTGCATATTTCCTAAGCGATTCATGGGTCTGCTGGCGGTCCCACGGGCATCCGTTCGGCCCGCGAAGTGTTGCCACAGTATCAACCAGTTTTGCCCATTCGTCGCGT
>DJHI01000162.1:11426-11919 GCA_002431715.1 Armatimonadetes bacterium UBA5829 | reverse complement strand
TTACCTCTAACAACCTATCTATAATTACACGCATACCTCGACGCAGCTGAGCATGCTGCCTCCGTGCTTTATTCAATCGGCATGCGATTACGTACTATTTACCCGTGCGCAGGAACACGGTCTCGCACGGAAGCTGGTGCAGGAGGGCCTCCGCTATCGAGCTGGCGACATGATAATCGCCCGTGGTCTCTCTCATTACTCCTACAACGGCCATATCTATACCGTTAGCTTCGAGAATTTTCATAAACCCAATGATCGGGTCTCGAACTCTCTCGACTATATGCTCCACTTTCGCGCCGTACTGCTTGCCTATGCGTGCTGTCTCTTTGGCCGCATCATCTGCAGCAGCCTCGGCATCCGGCCTTGGAGCATCGATCGGCTCGGTGCGCGGGACGTTTATTAATGACACAACCGTCACCAGTGAACCGCTACCGGCCAGTCTGCAGGCGTGCCCGAGAGCATGGCTCCACGCTCCTACCGCAGGAACGATTGC
>DJHI01000162.1:7141-11363 GCA_002431715.1 Armatimonadetes bacterium UBA5829 | reverse complement strand
CAAGGGACATTGCGTCCGATTCTTCCATTTTAGGCGTCTCAGGGTCGGGCTGGTCTATACTGACAACCGAGTAGTCGGCGTTTAGTTGCCGGACAAATTCTACCAACCCGGTAGATTTGACTCTGACACGCTCTACATGGCCAAAAACCTTAAAACCCTTTTCACCGACCAGTTCCTTAGCTGCTTCCAAACGCCCGCGGCCCTGATTTTCTCTATCAGGCAGAGGAGTCCCGATAGGAAGCGCACGCGGGACCTTTATAAGATCGACAAGATGTATCTCCGTGCTCTTTCCCACGGCAAGCCTGCATGCGTGATTTATCGAGCTGCGCCAGTCACCAAGCATCGGCACCACTGCGGCAAGCCTCGCTTTACCTCGCTCGGGAGTCACCTCCTCAAGCTCCAGCGATGCCCTCGCCTCTTCTACAGTAGCGGCAATCGGAAGCTGAGACCTAACTCCTGGGACTTCCTTGCCGATTTCGAGCAGTTCGTCAGACAACGCGGCGACAACGATTCTAGCATTCCGCTCATTGATATACTTGAATGCATCGCTGAATGTCTCCGCGCCTTTAGGAGTGATCTTTATAAGGGCGGAACAGTCTATGATTATGCCTGTCGGGTGATTCTCCAGGAGCAGTGTGGCTGCTGCTTGAATGGCAGGCCAAATATTCGCAGTTATACTCCCCCGCAGGGTTATTGTATCTTCTCTGGCTTCAATTATCATAATAATCTCTTATAGGATGTTCAGATATCGCATCCGAACGTTGCTTATCTACCTCTCTAAATAATATCTGAGGTTGGTTACCACTATATCACGTTTAAACATCAGCGCAATCTTCAAGAAGAAGCCGGACTGGCCATGAAGCGCCTTGTGCCACCATTTCAAAGGCACGAACTCCGGCACGACTACAGTTACAATATGCCCAGGCCGCTCCTTTTTTGCCTCCTCAAGGTAAGCCAAAGTCGGCCCTAAAACCGAACGATAAGGTGATTCCAAAATCACAAGCGGAACACCAAGCCCAAACTGCTCCCATCGATCCCTGATGAGAGGAGTATCGTTCGGGTCTATCTCAATATACAGCGCGCGGCAGTCGTGAGAAAGCGTGCGAGCATACTCCAGCGCCTGCAAAATCCCTTTGTGAATCCCCGATGTGAGCACTATGGCCGTCGTGCGAACAGGCACCGGTTCCTTGAACTCGACGATTCTAAGCTGATCACCAAGCTCCAGATAGTGCCTGTTGATCTTAAGCAGAATAGCTACAATCGCCGGTATCAGCAGCAGCACTATGTAAGCGCCGGTCGGCACTCTGATCGAACCAATCGGGATATGCGGCCCTGCAGTGAATTTCATAACAGCAATCACCACAGCGACTATACCGGTTACAACCGATCCGAAAAGACTGATACTTGAATAGAGCTTCCAATGAGGCTGTTTAAGGGTTCTCAGGCGCTTACTCATGCTGAACTGAGAAAGGGTAAACGATATGAATACACCCACAGCATATAGCGGGATCAGCGAAGATGTGTCCGCATGGAAAATCACTATTAAAAGTCCCGCAAAAAGGCTCAGCGCAAGGATGCCGTTCGAGAATACGAGCCTGTCGCCGATTCCCGCGAACTGCCTGGGGGCGACTCTGTCGCGCGCTAAGATCGAGCTGAGTCTAGGAAAATCCTGATAAGCGGTATTCGCGGCAAGGATTAAGATCAATGCGGTCGCAAACTGTATTACTATATAAAACCAGCCTCTTCCAAAAATTCCCTGCGCTATCTGCGAGACAATTGTCGGGTGGCCGCTCTCATACGGCACTGCCTGGTAAGCCTTTGCCAGGAAGCTGATTCCAATAAACAGGAAACCCAGGATGGACGCCATCATAACAAGAGTGGCGGCGGCATTTTTAGATTCGGGCGGCTTAAACGCCGGGATTCCATCGGCAACCGCTTCGGTTCCGGTCATAGCCGCGCATCCACTGGCGAATGCACGTAATATCAGGAAATAGAAAAGCACTCCGGTAACCGGTCTTGTAACTTCTCCAAACTGAGCGTGAACAGGCTGCACATCTCCTGTAAAGACCTTATATAATCCCACAATTATCATAGTGCTGATCGATAAAACGAAAGAATAGGTCGGCACTGCAAAAAGCGCCCCCGATTCACGCAAACCGCGCAGGTTAGCCAGCGCAACTACCGCGACCGCCAATACACCCATCATCACTCGATCATTGGCAAGCTGAGGAAATGCGGAGACGATAGCCGCCACGCCCGCCGATATACTTACAGCGACCGTCAAAACATAGTCCGTGAGCAGAGACGCGGCAGCAACAAGACCGGGTTTGAGCCCGAGGTTCTCTTTGGTTACTATATAGCTTCCACCGCCCTGAGGATATGAAAAGATCGTTAACCTGTAGGATATGACTACAATCCAGAGCAGCGCGACAATCGCGAGGGTTATCCAGATTACCGACTTCCAAGCAACCGCTCCCGCTCCCATGAGTGCAAATGCGAGCAGAATTTCTTCAGTCGCATACGCGTTTGATGATAATGCGTCAGATGCAAACACAGGCAGCGCCAGAAACTTCGGCAGCCTCTCATGCTTTTGTCTTGAAGTCGGCAGCGGCCTACCAAATAAAAGCCGCCGTATTAGAGCAAACAAATAAAACTCCTCCTGATAAAACCGCTTTCCGGCATATAAAGCTTAATGCATATGTAACCGGTTATCGTGTAAGATAATAGCGAGAGTTAGTTACAATAATATCCTTCATCATCATCAGTCTGATCTTAAGAACGATTGCGGACTGATTATGCAGCAGTTTGTGCCACCACTTCTTAGGCACGAACTCCGGCAGAACTACAGTTATTATATAGTTCGGGCGCTCCTTTTTAGCTTCCTCTATATATTTAACGGTAGGCCCTATCATCGATCTGTAAGGCGATTCCAGAATCACCAGTGGAACGCCGAGCCCATACTGCTCCCATCGCTCGCGAACCAGCGGAGTTTCGGATGGGTCGATCTCGACATACAGCGCACGACAGTCATGAGAAAGAGTCTTTGCATACTTCAGTGCCGGCCAGATACCTCTGTGAATTCCTGCAGCGAGCACGATTGAAGTGGTTTTAACTTCCTGAGGCGCTTTGAGATCCTCAAAATGAAGCCTTAGTTCCTGACCGAGTTCAATGTAGTGCTTATGTATTTTATAGAAGAGAAATACCAGGCATGGAATCAGGATAATCACTATCCAAGCGCCGTGAATGAACTTAGTTGTGCCGACAACCAAAGCAACTATACCCGTTACACACCCGCCGATGAAGTTGATTGACGAATGCAACTGCCAACCCGGGTGCTTCAACTTTCTCTGCCGTAGCCACATGCCGAGCTGCGATAGCGTAAATGAGATGAAAACACCGACCGCATACAATGGTATTAGTCGGGTGGTATCGCCTTTGAAGATGACTATGAGCAGCGCCGCGACCCCGCTGAGCATAAGGATGCCGTTATTGAAGACGAGTTTGTCGCCCAGATTGGAAAGCTGCCTGGGAGCAAACCTGTCGCGCGCAAGTATCGAGCTTAATCGCGGAAAATCCTGAAACGCAGTATTTGCGGCAAGAATTAAGATCGCGGCCGTAGATATCTGAATGAAGTACCAAAACCACCCCCTGCCGAAAACCGTTCGGGCAAGCTGGGATATGACTGTCTCGTGCTCCGCAGGAAAAACATGGTATGCATGCGCGAGATATGTTGTGCCTATAACCAGAGTGGCGAGAATGGTCGCCATATAAGTCATAGTAGCAGCCGCGTTTTTAGATTCGGGCGGCTTGAACGCCGGTACGCCGTTTGCAATAGCCTCGATACCGGTCAAAGCCACACATCCACTCGAAAACGCTCTCAATATAAGCAGAATTCCCAATGACTGAATCCCACCCCAACTGTGATATTTGGCCACGGCAAACGCCTTTGCATAGGCCGCCGGGTCTGGAACCACCGGCGGGACGTGAGGCCCAAACACGGATTTGTATATTCCGACGATAACGAGTATATAAAGACTGACTGCAAAAGCATATGTAGGCGGTGCAAAAAGTGCCCCTGATTCTCTTATGCCGCGCAGATTCATCAGCGCGACAACTGCAATCGCCAATATGCCCATGGCCGTAATATGCGGCGCAAGGTTTGCGTCCAGCGACACAATAGCGGCAACACCCGCGGCAACGCTGACCGCTACAGTAAGCACGT
>DJHI01000162.1:6267-7136 GCA_002431715.1 Armatimonadetes bacterium UBA5829 | reverse complement strand
GGTCAAAAGCGAAGCAGCTGCCACAAGTCCGTAGAAGACTCCGAGGTTTTCCTTGGCGACGGTATAGCTGCCGCCGCCCTGAGGATAGGCCGCGATGGTCTGTCTGTATGAAGCCGCTACAATCGCGATCAACATTGCGATAGTCACAGCCAATGGAAGCGATACTCTCCAGGCAACCGCTCCGGCAACCATCAGCACCAGTAAAATTTCTTCAGTGGCATAAGCAACTGAGGATATGGCATCCGATGCAAACACCGGCAGCGCAAGAAACTTGGGAAGGCGCTCGTGAATCTGGCGCGCAGTCGGGAGCGGTGCGCCGAATATTAAACGCCTGACAATACCGAACAAGCCTCTACCTCCATATTACTAAAACAAAAAGAATCACCAAGGCGATACCGACCCTGGTGAAGCACAGCATAGTGTAGCACTCGCAGCTAAAATTGTCACGCTGGCGTTTAACCTCATCCATTAAGGGGTAAAAGAAGTATACTCTCTAACCTTACAGAGGCATTTCTTTTCCAATGCCGGAAAAGGATGTAGTGAGAGGGATTGGGGATGACGGCGATGAGTGTAAGCACAAGAAAGGCAGTATTTGGAATTACGCTTTCGTTGATTCTGGTCGGAGTAGTGGCACCAATTGCGTATTGGTTCATTACAGCGGCTCTGGACAAGACATTCGGATTCAGCCATCTCGGAGACAGCCCGATTCTGCTTATTCTAGCTGCATTTTCTCTGCTTATAGGCGTGTTTTGGGTCTCCTGGTCATATACTTATCTGCTATTTGTAGGCAAAGGCCTGCCTGTAGAAGCGTTCGGTACAGCCTGGCATCCGACCAAAGTTCTGGTTACGACCGGCCCTTATGCCTATAC
>DJHI01000162.1:4610-6232 GCA_002431715.1 Armatimonadetes bacterium UBA5829 | reverse complement strand
GCAACCCAAGCGTGATAGGACTACTCTTTCTGATGCTCGGGATCGCGCTGCTTGAAAGATCCATTTCGGGGTTTATCATGCTGCCGGTCATAGTTGCGCTGATAATCCCATACCTGATCATCTTCGAAGAGAAAGCGCTGCTGGCAAGGTTCGGAAACGATTACGCTGTATATAGGAGCAATGTCCCGCTCCTATTTCCACGGTTTTCGGCTTATGTGCATGAGACCGGTGTGTGATCAGTCACCTTGATAAATCCATGCGACTAGAATCACTGCTATAAAAGCGCCAAATGCCACTTCGGACATTGACCTCACTGCGTACTAACGCTTAGCATTTTCTCCTGCTGAAAAAACGACAAATAACCTATTGCAATATGCTTGAGTGTATGGTATTGCTAATATACATATACTTATATATGTATTAGGAGGACATTAGGTATGTCTAAAATGACGGTTATGGGTAGGGATCTTACGACAAGCCTCGGAGGAACAGAACAGTTATTTGAAGTCTTAACCGCCGAGCTTGCCAAGGCTGCCGAAACAGACGGCTGTGTATCGATTGCATTGGTCGATCTGGATGATTTCGGAAAGCTCAACGACAATCATGGAAATGCAACCGGTGACAAAGTACTGGAGATGTGCGCCGGTGAGCTTGTGCAAATCGTGGGGACAGAGAAAAATGTCTTCAGGCACAGTTTCCAGGCTGGCGGAGATGAGTTTGTGGTTCTGATGCCGGGTATTGAGAAAGAGGATGCTTTTCTGGCTTTAGAGAGAAAACGCTCTGATTTCGCCAGAGAACATGAGATCGATGTGGACGATAAGAAAACGGCCATCTCAATCACTTTCAGCGCCGCAGTGGCTACGTTCCCCGATGACGGCACACGTCCTCAAGATGTGCTTCGTAAGGCAAATGATGCTCTCTATCGCGCCAAAAACACCGGTCGAAACAAGGTCTGCCTCGCCAAAGAAGAACGCATGGTAACTAAGACCAGCCACTATACCCAGGCTCAGCTTGCAAGGTTGGCGCATCTGGCCAAACGGGAGAAAGTCGGTGAAGCAGTACTGCTGCGAGAAGCATTGGACGATTTGTTAATGCGATACGGAATGTAAATATAGCATTACTGGTTGCTCGATTACTGCAAATCGAGCAATCAGGCTTTTCTTTAATTTTCCGGTATAACAACAATTGACAATCAGGCTATCGAGTTTATAATGCACATGAGGGATATTTAAGGTAGATTGCAAAAAATATTGTGTAGTAGAGGGTTTATGCAAAAAAACAGGGTGGGTTTCACACTTATAGAACTGCTTGTCGTAATTGCGATAATCGCGATACTGGCTGCAGTTCTTTTTCCTGCGTTTACAGCGGCCAAGAGGCACGCCACAACGGTTCAATGTATTTCTAACTTACGACAGCTCACGATGGCCATAAGGCAGTATTCCGACAATAACGACTCAAAATTGCCGGGTATCCTGAACGGAGAGCCAAACTACTGTGGGTGTTTGGGAGATGGCCAGTGGGTTTATCCTGAACACGGACAGATATGGAAATACATAAGGAATGCCAAGGTCTTTGAGTGCCCGACAGACTATAAACGCAGGTCGAAATATATCACAACCGCT
>DJHI01000162.1:0-4590 GCA_002431715.1 Armatimonadetes bacterium UBA5829 | reverse complement strand
AACCCGGACGCGCTAAGAATCCCATCGAAATCAAGACTGATGCTCCTTATTCATGAAGACCGAACTCAGATCAATGACGCAATCTTTATACCGGTAGTGGGTGACAAGAGAGACATACCCGACAATGTCCACTATGACGGCACCACACTTTCGTATGTCGACGGCCATGTTCGGTGGGCAAGTCAGAAGCAACTCCTGGCGGAACGTGACGCAAATCCCAGTTTCTGGATCCCCAGTAAATAATAAGGTTATGGCTGCGTAATTTCCCTTGCCGCCAATATAGCCTCCGCGACCTGTTTGCGTTTGGCATAGATGGCTTCGGGCGATCTGCTGAAGCTGGTCAAATCCTTTACCAGATCATCGCCGATCTCGGCAGCCTTTTGAGCCCGTGCCAATACACCGGCCACTGTGGGGTCGGCACAGTCTTTTAGTTTCTCGATCTCCTGGCAAAGCAGCCAGAAGTATTCGTAATCCTCGATTCCATCACGGATATTTTCCAGGCGAATGGTTGCTANNCGGCGCAGATTATGCTGCCGTCTCCATTGCAATCCATATAGCTGGCCGGCGGCCAATCGGTATAGGGTCCGTCTGTAATCGGCTTTTTGGTAAGCGGCCAACGCGTCATCGCATAATATAAGAAACCGTCGGGCTTATACTTGACCGTCTGCAGGCCCATCAGGCTGCGCGCTTCAATTGCATCATCTTCGATCAACCAGTTGGCAAATGGTTCCTTGGGACTGATGCAGATATACCACCAGACCTGCTTACCCCGTGCTCTGGCCTCCTGTGCTCGAATATAATCATATCTTGGAGTGAGCGGAACCCAAATATCCACGCAGTCGAGTTTGCTGATCTCACCGTATGAAGAATCGTAAGCAGTCGTCATAAGAGGAAGATCGGGATATTTAGCCTTGATGGCGGAGAATATATCCTGCATAGCGGCAAATGAGTCGCCATTGACCTCATCGAATCCGTATACATAGGCTTTGCTGTAAAGATTTTTCTCTTTGAGCTGAGGAATCAGTAAGTCCAGCCTTGCCATGATCTCTCGTTTTCTTGCTTCAGGATAAGGCTCACCCTGTTTTATTCCCTCTACTTTGACTACATGTGTTATGTTGAATGCGTTCAGGCCCTGACTGTTCCATCTTTCGATATCCTGGATATTAGGAGGAACAGCGCGATAGATGTTATCCGGGTTGATGCGATAGTGGAGGACGAAGTCTTGATATTTTGCCCTCATGCTGTCGCTTGCCTCAACATAGGTCTTCGACATATAGTCCTCATACAGCGACATCGCGTTTCTGAGATGGTTCTCTTTCGGAAGGTCGAAACCCCACACATGGACTTTGAGCCGGAGTCTGACCGATGGTGCATTGGCCGGTTTGACCGTCAGATCAGCGATGTAGTCTCCGGCGGGTGTCCCGGTGGGTGCATTGACCCTTATCCAGACAGGCTGCAGATCGCCTTTTTTGATGTCGTAGCTCGTCAGAAAATCGAGAATGGGGTCGGGATACCAGCCGACATATCTCACCGGATATGGGGGCTTTTCGGTCTTCACAAACCCGACCGGCGATATCTGGATAGAGGGCATAATGCTCACTTTTTTATTGTCTGCTCGCCTGACCTCACCCGAAACCACATTCGTGTATTTCAGATCCCGGTCGTTTGCTAAGATCAGAAGCTGAATGGACTCCACCTCATTACCGGCCAAGCTAACTTTCGCTGATCGGGCCACACTGGCATTGAAATGAACATCCTTAGGAAAAACCTTTTCCATACTGCTTGTAAAACCGCATGAATACGGCAGATTCGGAACAATTGCGGCGAACGATTCGCGCATTCGAGCTTCGTCCAGGAGTCGTAATTTCATCTGCTTCTTTGATGCTGATATTTCGGACTCGCGCTCATTCTCGAGTCTGATCCGATCAACGAAGANNNNGCGGGCGAGAGCAGTAAATATGGAACTCTCTGACATCCGCAAGATCAAAATCGACTGGTGCAAAATTGAGATTAAGGCGCAGGGTGCGTTTTTCAAGCGGAGTGATGTAATAATGCATGCTCGCGGTATGCTTGCCGCCGTCCCTGATAAAAAGCCCCAAATCGATCATATGCTGAGCCGAGGTATTATAGATATCCACCGCGACATAGTCATAACCGTGCCAATCGCCCGGCATGCCTTTGTCGGCCTTGAAGATAACCGCTGGGTTCTCCTCGGAATCCGGCTGCCATTTCGGGTAAACGATTTTTGCTGAGTGTGAACCGCTCGTAATATGCTCTGGTGAAAGTTTAAACTGTGTGGGTGGAGTCGATTTTCGAACATCGAATTTCGCAAGGTCTGCTTCCTGCTCAAAATCGCAGAGAATTCGGTCGGCACTAGACCCAGCAAAAGCAGCCGTGGAGATAATAGCGAGTGTGATTACTACAATACAATAAGCAGTTTTCAAGTGGTTACCCCGACAAAATATGTTGTGTTGCAACATTATAGCATTTTCCTTGACAAGAGAAATCGCTGGGACTAGAATATCTTTCGTGAAAAAGCTCTACATCAGTAATTTGCACGAGGGAGCCAGGATTGAAGACGTTTTCCTGGTGGTCTCCAAGTCGGTTGCAAACACACGCACCGGCTCGCAATTCCTCAAGATAACCCTGGCCGACAAGACCGGCACGGTCGACTGCGTCAAATGGGATGCGACCGAGTCCGAGATTTCGCGCATCGGCGAAGACGACTATGTGATGGTGCAGGCGGCGGTTAAAAGTTATAACGACCACCCGCAGCTTGTGATCGAATCGTTCCAGAAATGGGGCGAGGCTGTCGATCCGGGAGATTTTCTTCGTTCGACAAAGCGTGACATCGATGAGATGATGACCGAGCTGATGAGCATTCTGGAGCAAGTAAAAAATCCTCATCTACGCGCGCTGCTCGATAGCTTTCTGACTGCAGGCGAGAATGCGGCAAAGTTTCGACAGGCTCCCGCCGCAAAGACACTTCATCATGCATTCATCGGCGGACTGCTGGAGCACACGTTGAATGTCGTCCGCTTGTGCAGTGCACTGGCCGATCTTTATCCTCAAATCGACCGCGAGTTATTGCTTACGGCCGCCGCGCTGCACGATATAGGCAAGATGGATGAATACCTCTGGTCGAGCTCGATCAAGTTTTCCGATGCCGGGAATCTGGTCGGCCATATAGTCGGCGGTGCGATGGCGGTAAAAGAAGCAGCGGAGAAGATAGAGGGCTTCGACCCGATGATGAGCCTTGCGCTCCAGCATATGATTCTCGCTCATCACGGCACAAAGGAATATGGATCGCCTAAACTGCCGAAAAGCATTGAGGCGATGGTTCTCCATGAGGCGGATAATCTCGATGCGCAAATAGCTATCTTTGAAGAAGCGATCCACAAATCGNNCGGACAGCGATGGCCTCTTTACAGAGCGTCATAAAATGCTGGACAGGCCGATATTCAAGGGACTGCGGACAGAGAATTTATTTGATAAAATAGAAAAGCCAGAGGTTGTTTTGCCGGATGGCGAATCTGCCGATCTGGAATCATATACTGCCGATATAGACTACGACCCGTTTGAGGACGAATAGACAAGTTTGTTTGGAGGAAGAGGGAGAGGATGAAAGGAAGAGCGAGCTTGCGAGCCGCTCTTCCTGCATTTCAGGCAGCCGCTAACCGGTCCGCGTAAGGCAACAAAACCTCTACCGGCTGCGCTATAGAGTCTATTTCAAAAGCCGGGTCCGTATTTTTCGAAAGATCCACGTCCACTGTCTTCTCATCGTTCGTCTCGACACCTGTAATCAACCTGATGGTCGGCTGTCTGGGATGCTTTTGGCTGCCGCCGACCACTATCGCGTAATCACCTTTCTTAAGCCGCACCAGTGAACCGAGCGGATATAGCTTGGCTCTTGCAGCAAACCTCGCCATCAGTTGACGATCATACTGGCCGGATGTCTCATAAAGCATCCATGCGATTGCTTCCTGAGCGCTCCAGCGATTGCGGTACGGACGCTCAGTGGTAAGTGCATCGTAGCTGTCTACAATTGCAACCAGCCTGCTGAGCAGATGGGGTCTGTGTGTGCTCGATACAGCCGGGTAGCCGCTCCCATCCGACTTTATATGGTGCTCCAAAGCGATTGTCGATGCAAGCGCGGGCAGATCGGGCAGACCGGCCAGCGCTCTGGCGCCTTCGGCGGGATGACACCTGATCTGCTGCCATTCCTCCTCGGTGAGCCTGCCAGGCTTTCTGACGATATCAGGATCTACAAAAACCTTGCCTATATCGTGCAGCAACGCGGAGATACCGAGTTCCATGGTCGAAGCCGCATCTAGGCCAAGATCCTTACTGAGAACCATTGAGAGAATGCATACATTTACGCTGTGCTCCGACAGATAACGATCATAACTGCGGATGCCTGTCAGGGCAAGCAGCGTGCTGTCGTCTTCTATAAGGCTGTGGAGCGATTCCGACACCACCGCGCGAATCTCCGGCACCGGAATCTGCAATCCGGACTGTACGGCCCTCATCGCGTTCTCGATCAACACAAGCGCTTCTTCATAAATATCCGCCGGATCCCCCGCCTCTCGG
>DJHI01000204.1:4260-5803 GCA_002431715.1 Armatimonadetes bacterium UBA5829 | reverse complement strand
GTTAAAAACCACGGCTACAACCACACAAAGGCCCCCTTCGGGGACTAAGAAAACGGTGGATAATAAGCATCATAGTTTTTTCAGTGTTTCCGTTTACTCCGTGCTTCAGTGATTAATTCGATTGACACCTTTCCTTAAGCCGTGGTACAGTTTGTTGGATATTATGGCAATGGAGGTCTAGATGGCTTATAAAATAACACTCATTCCCGGTGACGGAACAGGCCCGGAGATTACGGAAGCGACACGAAGGGTCATAGAAGCAACCGGGGTTGACATAGAGTGGGAGATCAAGGACGCAGGTGTCGATGTTATGGAAAAATACGGCACACCGCTTCCTACGGAGGTTCTCGACAGTATTAGAAAGAACAAGGTCGCTCTCAAAGGCCCCATCACCACGCCGATCGGCAAGGGTTTCAGAAGTGTAAACGTTGCGCTTCGCAAGGAGCTTGATCTCTATGCATGCGTAAGGCCGTGCAAGTTCTACCTGGGTATTCGATCGAGATATNNAAGCCGATCTCGATCACCGGAACCCGCCGTATAGTTAAACTCGCATTCGATTATGCCATCGCCAACGGCAGGAAGACAGTTACCGCTGTAGCAAAAGCCAACATTATGAAATTTACTGATGGCCTTTTCTATAAAGTGGCGAGAGAGGTTGCGAAGTCATACGGCGCGAAGTTCGAGTGGCCTGAGCTTGAACCCGAGCAGGGCGATCCCACACTGGCCGATTGCGCGGGCAAAGGAGCCGGAATTGTCTACAACGAGCGGCTCGTAGACAATATGTGCATGCAGCTCGTTCAAAAGCCGGAGCTTTATGATGTCATCTGCCTGCCGAATCTTTATGGTGACATTCTTTCCGACCTCTGCGCGGGTCTGGTCGGCGGCTTGGGTGTAGCTCCCGGTGCGAATATCGGAGACGGTGTGGCGTTATTTGAACCCACCCACGGCAGCGCGCCGAAATATAAGGGTCAGAACAAGGTCAATCCAATTGCAATGATTCTTTCGGGTATGCTGATGCTCCGTCATATAGGTGAGAATGATGCAGCGGATCGTCTGGAGGCCGCAGTTGCAAAGATTGTTGCAGAGGGCAAGGATGTTACATATGATATGAAGCCCGACCGCAATGACCCGACAGCCGTCGGCACCTCGCAGGTCGCCGATGCTATCATCCGTGAATTAGCTCACAAGTAATGGTTGCATACGGGTAGTTATGTGCCGTAGAATAAGTCCGGCCGCATCCTTCGGCATTGCGCTAGGATGCCTAGAGGCACTCAGCATGCTGGGACGCAGTTCAGGATGTCAGTTTTGGAGTTTTACTGGGAGATATTTCTCCCGACATGTTATAGACTGGGGACAAAGGCGTCCGGGGAATACTCCTCGGGCGTTTTTAATTAGCTATACCACTTGTCGTCAACTAACGACAATGGTAAAATTTAATCTATTCTGAAGATAAACCTGGTGATCAATGACAGAGATCAATAGCATTCTGGCCACGGACTGTGGCAGCACTACTACTAAAGCAATTCTGATCGAAAAACAGGGC
>DJHI01000204.1:0-4223 GCA_002431715.1 Armatimonadetes bacterium UBA5829 | reverse complement strand
AAAGAGGTGAGGCTCCGACCACCGTCGAGGCCCCGTTCGATGATGTAACGGTTGGGGTTGTCAATGCAGTCAGTGAAGTTGAAGAGCTTGCCGGCAAGCCGATCCTCGATGAGACAAATCATATAATGACCCCACGTAAATCCGACGGCTCGGGTGTGGATGTGTATCTATCCACGTCGAGCGCAGGCGGTGGATTGCAGATGACTGTTGCGGGAGTCGTCAAGGCTATGAGCGCTGAGAGCGCCGAAAGGGCCGCGCTCGGCGCGGGCGCGATCATCATAGACGTAATTGCTGTTGATGACGGCCGCAAGGACTTCGAGAAGGTCAAACGAATCCGAGAACTCCGTCCCGATATGATCCTTATGAGCGGAGGAACCGATGGCGGAACGGTAAAGCACCTGGTGGAGCTTGCCGAAATGCTTATCTCCGCCGACCCGAAGCCGAGGCTTGGGATCGGCATGAACATTCCAGTGATCTATGCGGGAAATATAACCGCTAGGGAGCCGGTCGAGGAGGTGCTCGATAATCGAGTCGACCTGAGAGTGGTCGATAATCTGCGCCCCTCGCTCGACCGCGAAAATCTCGACCCTGCCCGCGAAGCCATCCACGAACTCTTTCTCCAGCACGTTATGCAGCAAGCTCCCGGTTACAGCAAACTCAGCGATTGGGTCAGTTCGGGGATTATGTCCACACCTAACGCCGTTGGAAAGATTATAGAGACAGTTGCCGATCAGTTCGGTATCAACGTGCTTGCAGCGGATATCGGCGGCGCGACTACAGACGTCTTTTCAGTCTTCGGCGGAGTCTACAACCGCACTGTAAGCGCGAACCTGGGTATGAGCTACTCAATTTGCAATGTTCTCGCGGAGGCGAAAACAAACGGCATAGGCAGATGGATTCCATTTGAGTTCGACGAGGCTCGCCTTAGAAACAGCCTCCGAAACAAGATGATCCGCCCTACCACTATTCCTCAGACCCTGCGTGACTTGCGTGTCGAGCAGGCAGTCTCGCGTGAGGCATTAAGGCTCGCGTTCGAGCATCATAAAACACTCGCGCGCTCATTGAAGGGTGTGCAGACCGTGCGAACAATGGGCGACTCCATAGATCAGCAGGAAAGCGGCCAGACTCTGGTCAACATGATGAGTCTGGATATGATAATTGGAAGCGGCGGTGTACTCAGCCATGCTCCCAGGAGAGTCGAAGCGGCATATATGATGCTCGATGCCTATCAGCCGGAAGGTGTCACGATGCTTGCTGTGGACTCGATATTTATGATGCCTCAGCTCGGTGTGCTATCGACGGTTCACCCGGAAGCCGCTGCTCAGGTCTTTGAGCGCGACTGTCTTATCAAGCTCGGTCATGTGATTGCTCCGGTCGGCAAGATGAAACCGGGAGAGACCGCCTGCACTGTGACAATTGGTGGTGAGACTCATGAAGTGCCGTTCGGCTCATTGAAACTGGTGCCTCTTGGAGTCGGCGAGAGTGTCGATGCCTCGATAAAACCTGCCCGAAAAATGAACGTCGGCGAAGGGCCGGGAAGAGAAAAGCACTGCAAGATCGAGGGAGGCGTTGTCGGAGTTATTATCGATTGCCGCGGGCGTCAGATGGCTTTACCGGACGATCCCGCCGCACGAATTGCTAAACTCAGAGAGTGGCATTCTACTCTCGGACTGGAGGCAGAATAATGGGAACTGCATACACACCTGGGCTGAAAATCAGCTCTGGAACAATTATAAACAAAACACGTCGTCTGCCTCTTAAGGGCAAAGTCCTGGTCAATGTCGGCGACAGGGTCGATTCAGATACAATCGTCGCCCGAACAGAGATACCCGGGATCATGCAGACTGTAAGGGTCGCTGAAATTCTCGGGCTTGAGCCTCCGGACGCAATTGCCGCCATTACTATACAGCAGGGAGATAAGGTCGAAGCGGGCCAGGTGATCGCTATAGCAAAGTCCTTCTTTGGACTTTTTAAGACGGAATGCAAGGCTCCGTTTGCCGGAACCGCCGAACTGATATCGAACGCCACGGGCCATGTGGGAATCAGAATGCAGTCGAAGCCCGTTGAGGTCGATGCTTATATTCAAGGCACGATCTCCGAGGTTATTCCGGACGAAGGTGTTGTGGTTCAGACCTATGGTGCGCTGGTGCAGGGTATTTTCGGCATCGGCGGCGAGCGGATGGGCAAGATTATCGTGCCTGCAGGCCCGGATCAGGCTCTCACTGAAGACATTGTGGATGAAAGCCATGCGGGCCAAATATTGGTCGGTGGAGCAGGGGTTACTATTGGAGCGATCAAGAAGGCGGCAAGCATTGGCGTTAATGGAATCGTTGTCGGAGCGATTGTAGATACCGATCTTATAGATTATCTCGGTCATGACATCGGCGTGGCGATTACCGGACAGGAAGACATCCCGACCACTCTGATACTTACTGAAGGCTTCGGTTCGATCAAAATGGCCGACCGCACATACAAGCTCCTCAAATCGTTGGAGGGCCGGACAGTCTCGATCAACGGTGCCACCCAGATAAGAGCCGGTGTTATCAGGCCCGAAGTTGTTGCTCCCCTGGATGAAGCTCCGAAAACTAAGGCTGAGGAGTCACAAGGCCAGATTTTGGATATAGGAAGCACAATCCGAGTAATTCGCGAACCATATTTCGGTGAGATCGGTTCGGTTACCAAGCTTCCGCCGGAACTGGTCGAAGTAGAGTCCGGCGCAGTGGTTCGTATATTAGAGGCGGAACTTGTCGGCGGGAAAATCGTCTCAGTACCTAGAGCTAACGTAGAAATTATCGAAACGTAAAACTAGGAGAGCAGAAATATGCCACTTAAGGCGTTATTTGTAATCGCTGTCACCACCGCAAGAATGATTTTTCCTATGCTGCCCGCATCGCCTGGTCAGGAAGCGCCAAAGGGGCCGCAATCGGGCCCGGCGGTTAAAAGCCTGACCATGCGTTTATACAGCACTAAGACTCCGACTCAACCGAAAGCGAGCGTGACGCTGCCTGCCGGATTGAAGATGGGTGACAGTGCGCAGATGAATGTTTTCCCGATTCCTGAGCCGGAAACCAAAACCGAGAGCGCAAACAAGACCACATATAAAAACTATTGGGGATCCGCTGATACCGTTCCAACCGGACAGCCGAGCGTAACGCAGGAATCTGCAACAAATCCTGCCGCGCAGGATGGTTATGCATCGATAGCTCTGTGGCCTTATAGCGAGAAAACTCACGATAAAACAAACGTTCCCGAATCCGCCTCCACGGCCGGAACATATAAACTGACAACAAACTATGCCGGTGATGCATCAGTTACGCTCGGCGCCGAACAGAATTTCCTGGCGCCCATAGCGTTAACGGACATCGGCAGCAGTGTCGATCTCGAAAAGCCGGTAAAGATCGAGTGGGCGCAGGTGCCTAACGCTCTTGCCTACTGTGTGGTCGCGTATGGAGGCAATACAAAAGAAACGATCACCTGGACGGCCGGGACTCAGGCAACTGCCGATCTGGATGTAGACAATACGGCCTTTTCTCGTGAAGAGATCACTAAACTGGTTGCGGACAAAACGTTTCTGCCCGCTGATGCTGCCACAGCGACTATCCCCGCCGGGGTTTTCAAGGACTCAAGTTCCGTAATGCTCATTGTCACTGCCATTGGAGCGGACAAGGTGCAGGAAGAAGCCGGCACAAAAACGCATGTGATAGTGCGTTCGACTGCGAGCAAGCCGATATTTCCATTAAGACATAACGAAGAGGACAAAAAACAGCAATAGGCCATTGCTTCTAGACCAGCATTCTGTTTAGCCTTAACCTCAGTGGCGATTTATAGTGTGGTGTTTGGTGTTTCGGGACTTTAGTNNATTTCCGAATCGCCGCCGCAATCCGGCAGAGTCAGGATTCGGATTGATGAGGCATTTCGGTCAACCAACCTTCTGCTTGGCCAGCCTGACCTTCATTCCATGTTCCGTGCGGGTGCCTTCGAGCTGATCTACCAGTTTGCGGATTATGGCAAGCCCGCGGCCGTGCTCGTCGCATAGATCGGCCATGATCGGAGGCGCGGGGATTGAATCGGCCTGGCTCTCGTCCTCGACTTCAACAACCAGGCACTTACCTGTCGCCTGGCATCGAACGACTACCACCGCCACATCCGCATCTGGGCTGCCGTGCTCCACGGAGTTGGTGACAGCCTCTGAGACCGCCACCTCCATGTCGGTCACTTCCTCG
>DJHI01000057.1:11350-12059 GCA_002431715.1 Armatimonadetes bacterium UBA5829 | reverse complement strand
ACTTTTTCACTGGGTGAAAATGAGCCGGTTATCACTGAGAAAACGCCATGTGAGATAAGCGACAAGGCATGTTTCGATGTGCTGATTATTGGAGGCGGCGCTTCAGGCGCTGCGGCGGCGGTGAGTGCTGCAAGACTTGGGTTGAGTGTAGCAATGGTCGAGGAGATAAACAGACTTGGTGGGATGTCTTCCAATGGTCTGGGAAGCACGGACATCAGGAATGTCTCCCGATCTAACGGGTTCTTTGAAGACTTCAGGCAGCGGATCATCGCATTTTACNNGAAATGGGCTGAGGTATGAGTCCAGGGTCGCTAATGCGGTCTTTAAGTCCCTGCTCTATGAGCATTGCAATATCTCGATCTTTCTAAAGTCGCGCTATGTCAGGCCGATAGTAGAAGATAAGTGTGTGAAAGGCGCGGTGATCTGTGATGAAACAACAGGCCGTACAGGCGAGATACTGGCTCAGGTTACGATAGATGCCACTGATACCGGAGATTTCGCATCAGATGCGGGCGCCGAGTTTATTTATGGCCGTGAACCTAGAACTCCCCAGGAACCCCATGCAGGGTTTATCTATTTCGATGATGCAATGCAAGAAATTCTGCCTTGCAGCACGGGATGCGGCGACTGCAGACAGCAGTCGTATGCATACCTAATGCTGTGGAAAGATTACGGCGAAACAGGCGCTCGATTGATCAAAAAGCCGCCC
>DJHI01000057.1:8536-11344 GCA_002431715.1 Armatimonadetes bacterium UBA5829 | reverse complement strand
CGCCTTATTATGACCCGAAATACTTTAGTAACTCTCCGGATTGGAATGAAACCTGGAACTACACATCCGGCAGGCTTCCTAATGGCAAATTTGAAATAAATCAGCATCCTTTCGGAATAGACTGGCCGGGAATCAACTACGATTATCCGATCGCCGGCAGGGCGAGGCGCGATGAAATCGCCGATATGTATAAGGACCGCGCGCTCGGTTATCTCTACTACATGCAAAATGAGCGCGGACACAGCAATCTTGGTCTTGCCGATGATGAGTTTTTGGATAATGACAATTTCCCTGTTTCGCTTTATGTGCGCGAGGCAAAGCGAATAGTAGGCGATTATGTCCTTAAGGAAAATGACGTTGCCTGCGCGCCTGATATCTACAGAATGGACGCCGCGGGTATTGGAGATTATCCGATGGACAGCCATGCGACCGAGGAACTGACCGATCCTGACAGGAAAGACAAAGGCGAGGGCGAGCTTTGGCTTGCAAAATTCACACCATGGTATCAGTTTCCGTATGGAGTGATGGTTCCGAATGGAATTGAAGGTCTGCTTGTATCAACGGCTGTTTCGGCTACACATATAGGTTACGGAACTCTGCGGATGGAACCGGTGCGGATGTCTATGGGACAGGCGGCAGGAGCGGCTGCTTATCTGAGCATACTATACGGAATGAGCTTACATTCGATCCATCCTGCCTGGATTCAAGACAAAATACTCTCTCAGGGAGCATATATAGCGTGGAATTCGGATGTCGACAGAAATACTCGTCACTTCAAGGCTATAAACTTCCTAGTGGCACGCGGGTTTTTCATAGGCGATGAGTTCAGGCCGGATGATCCGCTGACCAAACAGGATGCACTTAATGCGCTAAACAGAATGATTCAACTGGAAGATGGTAAGCAAACAATTTCACTCTCGGAATGCGATATGAACATGCCGATTACCAGAGGTGAATTCGCTATCTTGCTGGTTAGGGCAAAACAGGTAACATCGCGCTGGTGGGAATGGTCGATGCCGAAAATCCCATCTTACTCAGATGTGCATGCTGATTCACCGTATTATTCGGCAGCCGAGACACTCAAAAGCCATAGAATCGATACTTCATTATTTGCCGATACACCACCCGGAGCATTCAAACCAAATGATCCGATCAGCCGCGCTGATGCCGCGGAAGCAGTTTATCTTGCGCATAGAGCTTATGCGATGAGATAACATCCCGATAAGATTATCTAAACCGTATAAATATAATCACCGTACGCCATATACTGAGTTTGATAAAGAACTAAAGTGATTGTGGTAGCCAGTTATGAATAATCGAATTATTCTTATTGCTATTTGCATCAGCTTGCTCATGACAAACATGGTCTCAGCAAATTCCAGTCTTCCGGGCAAGCTTAAAGAATCGCACCCTCGAATAATACTTACTGATGCTCAAATATCGGCACTAAAGAAGAATGTGAAACATAATTCACTCGCTGCTGATTATCTGAAGAAACTCAGAAAGCACGCGGATTCGATAATGGATGAGGAGCCCGTCGAAAGGATATTAAAGGGGCCACGTCTCCTTTACGTGAGCAGAAAAGTTCTTGACAGAGTCACGACACTGGGACTGCTTTATAGGCTCGATAATGATCCAAAATTGGCCGCGATAGCCATAAAAGAGATGCGAACTGCGGCTGATTTTGTGGATTGGAATCCATCACATTTTCTGGATGTTGCGGAGATGACCGCCGCGTTGGGACTCGGTTATGACTGGCTCTATGATGCAATGACCCCCAAGGATAGAGTTATCATAAGAAGGGCTATCATAAATAAAGGGCTTGAGCCCGGGCTTAATATTTATAGAAAAAACGAATGGTGGACGGTAAGCCCCTCAAACTGGAACAATGTGTGCAATGGTGGGTTGATAATCGGTGCCTTGGCTGTTGCAGATGAAGAACCCGATATTTCAAAAAAGATTATTGCATACGCGCTTAAAAGTCTGCCGCATGCGCTTGCCACCTACGCTCCTGACGGCTCGTGGCCCGAAGGCCCTATGTATTGGGAATACGCAACTCGCTACACTCTCATGGCTGCATATGCGCTTCGCACGGCCNNGAGTATACAGGGATTAATCAGACAGGCTATTACCCCTGGAGATTGACAGGACCCACAGGCGATTTTTTTAATTTTGCGGATTCAACAAACAAAATAGCAATGCGCACCTGCCTTTATGGCCTTGCTGGATGGTATAACAATCCTGCATATGCATATATGGCCCGTAAAGCTCCTGAAACCAGCGATATTACTGCTCTTGACTTGATATGGCTCGATGCGGCTGGATCATTAAAAGATGCCACTGTAATTCCACTGGATGTTTGTTATTCCAGAATAGGAGTTGCGGCGCTTCGGTCTTCATGGACTGATTCGGATGCGATGTATGTCGGTTTCAAAGCCGGGTCAAACGATGTGAGTCACGCTCATCTCGATCTCGGCAGCTTTGTCCTTGATGCCGATGGAGTGCGGTGGGCTAGTGATCTTGGGCCAGATGATTATGATCTGCCTTATTATTTTGTTTACGCGAAGCGATGGGACTATTATCGCGTATCCACCACCGGACACAACACCCTGACTATCAATGGGGCTAATCAGCAATTGAAGGCGGCGGCTCCGATAACGAAGTTTATCTCTGATAAAGATCATTCATTTGTAATTGCTGATCTGACAAAGGCATACGGAACCGGATCGATAAAACGGGGCATTATGCTTCAAAAGATCAAGCGGGAAGTTGTGGTTCGGGATGAAATAGAGTTGAAGGAGCCTGCGG
>DJHI01000057.1:8365-8505 GCA_002431715.1 Armatimonadetes bacterium UBA5829 | reverse complement strand
GCAGCGCTCACGCATAACGGCAAGACGATGAATGTTTATCTGCTTAGCCCCGTCGGAGCCCGTTTCACAGTGGAAGATATCAAGTTGGAGAAGCCTTTCAAACCCCTGGATGTAAAGAAGCTGATGGTTAAGTTGTCCGA
>DJHI01000057.1:7146-8351 GCA_002431715.1 Armatimonadetes bacterium UBA5829 | reverse complement strand
CAGATAGAAGTGCTTTTTTCTCCGATGTCTCTAAATAAGCTGCCTGAAGTAGCCGCTTTAGATGCCTGGAGGTGATCATTGGCTGGTCTGACTTCTGAAGTTTTAAAAAGAAAGGAATGTAATTATGGTGTCGGCACACGATGCACCGACACCATGATATTCCTTACTGTATATCCGATTGCTGCCTGACTCGGACGAGCCGAAGCAGTTCGGTACCTGACAATTCACATGAGCTGATACCGGTGACGCTGATGAAATCGCCGACATCCGGAACGCTGATACCTGATGGGACACTTACTTTAACGTCCGTCGGTGAGCCCTCCGATATCTTGAACCAGGCGGAAGTCGGGCTGTCTTCGATTTCTTTGACTGTACCCCATACCTTAACCAGGAGACCGATATTATTGACCCCGGACATTTTTTGCCACTTAAACTCATACTTACCAAGCTCGTTTTTTATAAGCTGCCAGCCGAATACTCCCTCTTGCCCTTCGCCTGTTGGCTGGTAAAACATAAAGTCGCCGCCGCCAAGACTTTGATTGGGCATACCTATAGGAGTAATCGAACCTGATTCGGTCTGCAGTTGGTAATCTGTAAGAGAGATGGCTCTCTCACCATCCACAGTGGTCAACGTGCCTTGAACGTTTATAAGTTTTCCAATTTCAGCATCACTTGGAGCAGGAACAACTTTAATACCACAGAGCTTTTCGGGGTCTTGTATATATATGCAGTCGTCGAATTTTCCTGTGATGACGCAACTGAGGGCGTCTACGTAGTTACCATTTGCTCTAGCTTTTGCGATAGACAATTGTTCAAATCCAAGAACAGGTTGTGGCACTATAATATAATCCGCATATCCATCAGCAAGCTGGCAGCCGGAATTGTCGCCCCAAACCCACACAGTGCCGTCATTTTTGACTGCCACTGAGTGGGTACTACCAGCTGCTACACAAACAACTCCTGAAAGTCCAGGTACCTGCAACGGATTCAGATGATCTACAGTAGATCCATCTCCAAGTTGGCCGCTACTATTGCTACCCCAGGTCCATACAGTGCCATCTTTTTCTAACGCTATAGCGAAAGACCGACCAATCGCTACACTAGTAACATTAGAAAGGCCGGAAACTTGCATTGGAGTGCAGATTCCAGTGGCATATGGGTTGCCGGAATTATCACCCCAGGCCCACACAGTACCATCGCTTTTT
>DJHI01000057.1:6946-7126 GCA_002431715.1 Armatimonadetes bacterium UBA5829 | reverse complement strand
CAGAAAAACCAGGAATTTGCACAGGAATAGATCTCGTGTACCTATCACCTACACCGAGTTGGCCGTAGCCATTGAAACCCCAAGCCCATACAGTTCCATCATTTTTCAATGCCAGTGTATGACGTCTGCCAACTGCAATTGCGGTCATATTAGAAATGGCTGTAATCTGTTTTGGAAATA
>DJHI01000057.1:3461-6857 GCA_002431715.1 Armatimonadetes bacterium UBA5829 | reverse complement strand
ACTATTAGTTCCCCAGGCATAAGTAGATCCATCAGCCTTTATTGCAAGCGCATGTTGTGAACCACAAGCTGATGCAATAACATCAGTAAGATTAGAAATTACCGCTGGAGTAGGTCGTGCAGTTGAATAGGCTCCATCGCCAAGCTGACCACTACTATTAGTTCCCCAGGCATAAAGATTACCATTGTTTGCTCTCGCCAAAGTGAACCCTCCTCCAGCAGAAGCATCAACTATTCCGAATAGGGAACGCACCTGTGTTGGTGTTGGCCTAAAAGAAATCTGGTTACAACCTAAATAGCCGTTGATATTATCACCACACACCAATACAACGCCGTCTCTTCTTAAAAAGGCTGTTTGAATGCTACCGGCAGAAACATCGACAATATCCGAGAGGCCTTCGACTTGCTTAGGGGACATAAGATCACCAATGTAAGTTCCTTGGCCAAGACGACCAAAGTCATTATATCCCCAAGTCCATACAGAACCATCTTTTTTTAGTGCTACAGTGTGATTGTAACCAGTTGCCACAGCACTTACTTCAGCTAATCCAATAACCTGTATCGGGTTTAATTCCTGTGAAGTTGTTCCATTACCCAATTGGCCGTAGAAGTTGTTACCCCATGCCCATAGAGTGCCATTGTTTTTTAAGGCTATGGTATGACTCCCGCCAGCCGATGCTGATACCACCCCAGTAATGGCAGTTTGTATTGGAGTCGACCTATCTATTATAGTACCATCTCCAAGTTGACCACAATTATTACTTCCCCAAGACCATACAGAACCATCACTTTTCACAGCTATCACGTGATTCGATCCTGCCGAAATGGAGATTATACTGTCTAGGCCGATCACTTGTATTGGGGTAGATTTATTTACTTGAGTTCCATCACCAAGTTGACCATAAGAATTGCATCCCCAAGCCCATACTGTACCATCACGCTTTAAAGCTAAAGAATAACTATAACCAGCGGATACAGCTACTACTTCATCAAGTCCGAATATTTGTATAGGAGTCAATTTGTCCACTGTTGTTCCGTCACCAAGCTGGCCACAATCGTTTCTTCCCCAAGCCCATACTGTGCCGTCGCTTTTCAAGGCCACGGTATGATTTCCACCAGCCGATGCAGATGCTACTCCAGTAATAGGGATTTGTACCGGAGCAGACTTGTGTATCGTGGTACTATCCCCGAGTTGGCCATAGAAATTTGCACCCCATCCCCACATTTTGCCGTCATCTCCTACGGCAACAGTATGGCAGTAACCAGAAGCAATTTTAATAACTTTTGCTGCCCACGCGTTTGAAGAAAGAAATAATGATACAAGCACAAAAACATAGACTACCCTGCACAGCTTCATCCTTTTCCTCTTTCCATGGAGACCAAGCTCCACTGTTTTATTTGTGCCTGCCCGCATATTCCTTTGAACCCTTTGAACCGAAGTGTTTCACAGAACGATTACAGCCCTTTGTGATTGCTGTCGCTCTATTTGCATGACGCCGGGATAACAGAGATTTTTTGCATAGAGAAGAAAATGGTGAGCAGATTGAATTGATTGCTTGTTAAAAAACGCCAATGTTGGATATGCGGATCGATATAATACGGCGGGGATTATGCACAAAAAAGTGGAAAACCGGATAGTTTTCCACTTCGATTAAATACTAAGAACAGGAGTATTCTCAGGCTGTGACATCCAGTTGAGCAGATGATTCTGTTAACTGCTCACACTCATTTGACTGCGGCGCATTGGTGCTCACGCTGCTCGATTGGCAGCTTATAGCTGAATATGCAGCCGAGACCTTGCCTGAGTCGATCTGCAGGTCAAAGCCAAGGGTCTCTCCTGACTTTGTGGTTACGCTCCCATCGACATCGAGGCTCATGCTCTTTCCGCAAACGCTCAGAGACTCCGACGAATATGATGCGCTGTCGTCTGTTAGCTGGAGAGATGATTGAGATGCATCCAGGTCAAAGGTGGATCGGTCAAGCTGCAGGCTATCTATGTCGACTCCGCGGACTTTTACGCCTGTAAGCTGCTTGATTACTCCCTTAAGAAACATAGGCCGTGCGTTAGTGCTCGACGAGTTCTCAAGAGCATTCAATTTTCCGGCAATGTTACCAGTGCCGTTCTTGCTCGATGAAACAGCGGATGTGAGGCTCTCTGAACTGCCACTCAGGGTCACCTGACCCTGCAGATAACGAGCGCTCGTATTTAGATATGTTGAAGAGACACCGCTCTGAATACCAACTGACATATTGCTACCCTCCCTGGTAATTATTCCAGGTTTTGAGAAGATATTGGATAGTTTTATGCTTATTAGGTGCTTCGGGAAATTGTCGCTGACTATTCCGCTATTATCCTTCGTTCACCATCCTGGGTGACGAGAGTTCCTGTGACATCGATAACATCCCCTTCATTCACATCCGCGGTGGAATCTACTCTGATACCGCTTATGCCGGTAGAGTCCTGAACATAGAAGAAGCCATTAAAGACGGCGGANNGCATCTTTGCCTGAGAGGCAAGCGTTAAATTACCAAGCCTTGCATAAAACAAGACCTGCTCCTTTACTCCCGCTGCGATGTTTACCATGATCGATTCGGGATCGAACTCAAAAAGATCGGAGACGGGAAGCAGGGTATGAGAGCCGACCTTTACTTCGTCGATACTGAATGTACCGCCGCCCGATGTCGAGATATTGCAGGCTTCAGGATTGAGCTGAATAAGCGCACCCTCAAGCCCGGCGCCGACAACCTCGGTCTCGTATTTGTCTATTTTGAAGCCATACTCTTCGTTGCCGCTGTCGCTGGTTAGCATTACTTTTGCCACATTGCCGGTGACCCACGGAGTCCAGAGATCGGTATAGTCTGCGGTATATATCTCCACTATCTCGTCATTTGCATCCATCACATACACGTAATCCCACGCGGGTTCGGTTACAAGCTGAGAGAAATGCAGGCGCATCCTTGTGGTGGATGGATCGGCATCTATTTGCCAGGTATTCTCATAATTGGGTTCGTATGGGTGAGGAGATTCGATTGATATTGCATGAGTCTCCGAGCTTACCATCGCTGCCTGGCCGGTTATCGAACCCGGAGGAAGAGCCTGAAAGTCGATGTCTGTTGCGCTGCCACCCGCGGGTATATCTACAGTCTTTGAGCCCGGCTGGGAAGTCCAGTTGGTTTTGGTCGAAGTCAGAGTATACGTTCCGGGAGGTATTCCAGATAAAGAATAGTCTCCGGTGGAATTGGTCGATGTCTGGTATCCGCCAGGGTTCAGTGTTATTTTAGCTCCGTCCACCCCACCCTGATCGACCAGATTGGTCTCATAACCGTCTATATAGAACCCGTAGCCGGTATTGCCGTAATCGTTGGTGAGGATTCGGACTTTGACAACCGTTCCGCT
>DJHI01000057.1:0-3428 GCA_002431715.1 Armatimonadetes bacterium UBA5829 | reverse complement strand
CTTCTCCTTTGCCGGTATATGTGGTAAGGACATTATCGCCGGAGTCCATAACCGTGATCTGATCGCCATCGCTCATCAGATCGATCTCGGCAAAATGCACCCGCACCTGCGAGACGCCCTCATTGGCCGTTATGGTGTAGGTCTTATCAAGGTTATTGAGATACGGATGCGGGGTCTCCACTATATGGCTGATAGTTCCGCCGATTACACTCGTCACCGTGCCGGACACGCTGCCCGGGAGACCGCTGCCGGTAAAGTTGACATTTTCAACCGGGTCATTGACAACCATTACGACCTTTCCTCTTGGAGAAAAAGTCCAGCCTGTTTTAACTACCTGAACCGAATAGGTTCCAGGCTCCACACGTGACAGATACTGGCCGTTTTGATTTGTAACCACTCGCTTTGTGCCGGAACTAGACATTAAGGCAACCGATGCGCCTTGAACTACCGCGCCGGTGGTTGAAACGACTGAGCCGGAGATATATGTGGCAGGCATACCACCCGAGACCACAAGAGCATAGTCCTGAGGGCCCATCGGGACGTTATAACCGGTAACTCTGACCAGATATGTGCCGACCACTGGAGAGCTGATAAGAACCTGCTCTACATTATTCAATCGATCCTTGGAGCCCTGTGGGTATACGGTTCCTGTGGGAGATGTGACCGTCAGATCGAGATCGTTGACCAGTTCCTTTGAAGAATGAACAGCGCCTGGATAGTCTGTCCAGGCCAGAGTAACTTTGAGCGGAACTGAGCTGTCGACTACATTAAACTGATACTCGCGATAGCCGCCGGTCGATAACCCACTGGTTTCATCGGCAAACTCGGTGGTCAGAGGAGGATCGACAGCAAGGGAATTCTCCACATTCATTCTACCCCACCCCTGAGAGAAATCAGGCACGGTTGTGGTCTCATGATATGCAGCTCCGTATTGGCCCGGCGACATATCGACCGCTCCGTTTATCAGGGTCGNNTGAGCCGCCGAAGGTGTGGTCGATTTTTCTTTCCTGTAGTATTCCCGAACCAGAGCAGCGGCCCCGGCGACCTGAGGCGTAGCCATGCTTGTCCCGCCCATATAAACATAGTTTGAATCATAAATGCCCCAGCCTGTCGAGGAACTGGAGGCATGAGTGCGGCAGGAGATGATATTTGTCCCCGGTGCGCATACGTCAGGCTTGATGCGGCCGTCGTCGGTCGGTCCTCTGCCGCTAAACGCGACCATGCCGTTGATATTATTGCTCATCAGATCGTATTTTATAGGAGAAGCGCCATAGTCGGTCGGCCATGCGATGCCATAGCCCATCTGATATCCGCCGGAGGTGCGGAGGTTTTCGGTAGCGCCTACAGATATGCAATTTTTTGCGGTCGCGGGAGCATACAGGCAGTCCTGATCGATTACCCCGTCCTTATCCAGATCGACGGCTTCATTACCGACTGAGTATACAATGGCGAAGTCTTTATGATCCCACATGAACTGATCTACCTCATTGGAATATGTGGTGTATTCTCCATCGACCGAGCTGCCCCAACTGTTTGAATGAATGCGCGCGCCATCATCATAGGCAGGTTGAAACAGCTCCGACAGATGAAGCGGCGGAAAGACGTATGAGCCGTCATCGCCGATCGATTGGAACACAAACTGCGCTTCGGGAGCCACACCCGCAAATGACGAATTGTAACTGTGAGTCGACGGATTGCTGCCTGAAAGAACGCCGCTGCCGAGCAGGGAACCGGCAACATGTGTGCCGTGACCGTTGAGGTCGCTCCAATCGTCGATTCTGCGAAGCGCATAGGTGCTGCATATTCTGCCTGCAAAGTCAGAAGATATTGTTGAAGAATTGCCCGTATCCAGGCCTGCATCGGCGATTGCGACTATCTCATCGGCTCCGTAAAGCTCGATATTGGTTCGGACGTTCTGGACGCCGGTTATGCCGGACGCGACATTGTTGCAGAGCCGCGGTTGAGTATATGGCTCTATCCAGGCCACTGCATTGGTCTTTGCCAGATCCGTTAACTGCTCACCGTTTGCGATCACGCGGCAGGTTTGGCCATAGCAGTCGATCTTGGCAGCTTTCGATTTTGAGAAGGCATATTTGGAGCTCGCACCTGGGAAGAGAGTGACAATGTACTGCCGCTTGCCGTCAAGTTGGGCGAGATCCTCACCGGATTTATATTCGGATTTGAACGGACCAACCCACTCAATGCGGTCGAGCTTTTTGAGTTGATGAAGCAGAGAATGATCGATTCGAATGAGAAATGCAAAATCGGGCAGATATTCCAGAATTTCGGCTCCCGCATTGATCAGTGCCAGTTTGTCTGAGCATTGAACCGGCCCCTCAAGCAGGACAATATAGTAGCCGGTACCTATCGATTCCGCGGCGGATTCTGCCGCCAACGACTGCTCATTTGTAGGCTTGATCTTTCCGCTCTTAAGATAGATTGCGCCCGCGGATACATTTTGCGGTAAAAAAACTGAGATTATCAGCGTGATAATTACAAATCTTGATTTCAATTACATCGCCCCCTAATATTGGTTGAAGCAAATATAGGAAGCCGAGGATGCCTCTGCGCAAGCACATCGGCATTTACCCATACTCAACAGGAACAAAACGCCACTCCGGCAGCAACCAGGTAATATTTCAGTGTATATTGATGCTCGATTGGCGGAAAATATATATGACTGAATGGTCTGATCGTATGTGACGGGAGTTAGATTTGTTTAATAGATCATCTGATAAAATAGACCTGCCGAGCCTGCCTGAGGCTCTTAGACGCATAATCGATATAACCAAATGCAGCGAAGTGGATGCCGACAGCCTTGCTCACGCCGTGCTGATGGACCAGTCGCTCTCATGCAAGGTATTGAGACTCGCAAACTCGGCATATTTTTGCCGAAGAGAAAAGGCCGAAACTGTTACCGAGGCTATCTTGATACTCGGGTTCGGCTATGTCCGCAATCTGGCGGCATCGGCATCGGTGCTGGATGCTCTGTTTCCGAGGCATGCGTTTCCAGGGTTCAACTGGCAGTATTTCTGGCGGCATTCCGTAACGACAGCTATCGCCGCTGAATCATTCTATTCGTTTGCGACCGGATGCCGGAGGAAGACCGAAGAGTCGGCTTTCGTTGCCGGGCTTATGCACGATATAGGAAAACTGGTGATCGCCACAGCACTGCCTTTCAGATTCAAACAGGTGGTCGAGACCTGCCGCGAACGCAGGATTCAGATGATAGATGCCGAATCGGAATGCATTAGCACCAATCACGTATATATAGGTAAACAACTCGCTCGCTCATGGCAGTTTCCCGATAAGCTGATCACCGGAATCGCTCACCATCACACCCCTAATGACGCTGCGGATCATCGCGAGGTAGCTGCGGCTGTCTGCGCGGGAAACCTGCTTGCAAAACGCATTGAAGAGAGCTACTT
>DJHI01000122.1:2004-7576 GCA_002431715.1 Armatimonadetes bacterium UBA5829 | reverse complement strand
GTAAGGATGCCGTTTTGCTTGAGCTTGCAAAGATTTACCCCCATTTTAAGCGCTGTGTCACCACTACGACTCGATCGCCCCGCAATGGAGAAGTTGATGGAGTTGATTACACATTTATCTCCGTTGCAGAGTTCAGTAAGCGCGCCGAAAATAACGATTTCCTTGAATATGCCAATGTTCATGGGAACCTTTACGGCACACCTCGAAGTTGGGTGGAAGAACAGCTTAAAGCGGGTATGGACGTTATCCTCAAGATCGATGTGCAGGGTGGGCTTGCAGTAAAAAAGCAGATGCCCTCGGCGGTTATGATCTTCCTTGCTCCACCATCGCTTGAAGAACTTGAAAAGAGACTGCGGGGAAGGCTCACCGAGACTGAAAACGATGTAACCAAGCGATTGCTCAATGCGCGTAAGGAACTCGATCAGATCCCGCATTACGAATATCTCATAGAAAATGACACTCTGGCTAACACTGCGGAGAAAGTTAAGGCGGTAATCGTTGCCGAACACAGTAGAATCCAAAAATAACGGCTGTAAAGGCACTTTGAGAGGTAAGAGAATAATCCTCGGAGTCACCGGAGGGATAGCCGCATATAAATCAGCATATCTGGCAAGTGCGCTCGTCCAGCACGGGGCGGATGTGCATGTTGTGATGACTGAGCACGCGACCAACCTCATCGGCAAGGCCACATTCTGGTCGCTGACAAAAAATCCTGTAATTACGGGCCTTTTTGAGCAGCCGACAAAACCGGATATTACACATGTATCTCTTCCCGAGAGCGCTGATCTGCTCCTTATAGCGCCTGCTACGGCCGACATAATAGGCAAGATGGCCAACGGCATCGCCGATGATATGCTCTCTACAATGGCGCTTGCTGTGAGATGCCCCGTTATAATCGCTCCGGCGATGAACATGAATATGTATACTAACCCGATTGTGGTAGCGAATGTCGATCGTCTTAGACAGTATGAGTATATTATCATCGAGCCCGAAACCGGCATGCTGGCATGCGGAGCCGAAGGAATGGGGCGGCTTGCAGACCCGGATGTAATTGTTCGCAGAGTAGAAGAAGTGTTGATAGGCGGTCGGAGAGATTACTCAGGCTTTAATATTATGGTTACCGCCGGGCCCACTCAGGAACCTATCGATCCTGTGAGATTCATAACAAACAGATCATCCGGCAAGATGGGTTACGCAATAGCTGATATTGCCGCATCCAGAGGCGCGAACGTTACACTCATAAGCGGGCCGACCGATCTTCCGGCTCCGGAGGGTGTAGAGATCGTTAAAGTGACCACCGTTCATGAAATGCACGATGCAGTGATCACACGTCTGGAAAATGTAAATATGGTTGTCTCCGCGGCGGCGCCTGCTGATTTCACACCTGCACAGGTTCGCGATCAGAAGGTAAAGAAGTCTGAAAAATGGACTCTTGAGCTCGATAAGGCTGATGACATACTTGAAGAGGTAGGTCAGCGAAAAGGAAACATGATCCTCGTCGGCTTCGCCGCTGAGACTGAGAATATCGAAAAATATGCTAAAGGCAAATTAAGCAAGAAAAACCTCGATCTTATCGTCGCAAATGACGTTTCACCGGGCAGCGATGTGTTCGGGAGCGATACCAATCAAGTTACTCTCTACTCCCGCAATGGCGATAAGGTGGAGTGGCCGAGAATGTCCAAACGGGAAGTTGCAGGCGCAATTCTCGATTATGTAAAAAATCACTTTATGGAGGAATTATCTTGAGTTCTCAAGCGCACATGTTCACCTCGGAATCGGTCACCGAGGGACATCCCGACAAGATGGCCGATCAGATATCCGATGCCGTTCTCGACGCTATTATGGAGCAGGACCCGAACGGTCGAGTCGNNCGCCTGTGAGGCACTGCTGACGACCGGTATGGTCATAGTAGCTGGTGAGATCACTACCCGCGCATATGTCGAAATTCCCGATATCGTGCGCAGAACAATAGAGCAGATCGGTTATTCGCGTGCAAAGTTCGGTTTTGACTTTGAGACCTGCGGCGTTCTGACAGCAATTCAGTCTCAGTCACCCGATATTGCTATGGGAGTCGATACAGGCGGCGCCGGAGACCAGGGTATGATGTTCGGTTTCGCATGTGACGAGACCCCGGAGCTTATGCCGATGCCGATTATGCTCGCACATAAGATGGCCAGAAGGCTTACCGCTGTCCGAAAAGACGGCCAGATCGACTATCTGCGCCCGGACGGCAAGACCCAGGTCACGGTGCAATATGAAGGCAACAAGCCTGTTCGTATAGATAAAGTGGTTGTATCCACTCAGCATAAGCCTAATATCCCTCAGAGCACGATCCGTGAGGATATGATTGAGAACGTTATTAAGCCGGTTCTTCCTCCTGAGATGGTTGATGATAAGGTTGAATATTTCGTAAATCCGACCGGAGCTTTTTCGGTGGGCGGCCCACAAGGCGATACGGGTCTTACGGGTCGTAAGATCATCGTTGACACTTACGGCGGTATGGCAAAGCACGGTGGCGGCGCATTCTCAGGCAAAGACCCGACAAAGGTAGATCGCTCCGCGGCTTATATGATGCGTTATGTTGCAAAGAATGTCGTAGCGGCAGGACTTGCAAAGAAGTGCGAAGTCGAAGTCGCTTATGCAATCGGCAAGGCCGAGCCTATGGGGATTATGGTCGATACCTGGAGAACCAATACCATTCCTGAGGACAAAATCGCCGAGCTGATCTTGAAATACTTCGACCTGACTCCTCGCGGAATCATCAAGAAGCTTGATCTCAGAAGACCTATCTATAAGCAGACGGCTGCCTACGGGCACTTCGGCCGCACGGACCTGGATGTGCCGTGGGAAGAGACCGACATGGTCGATATCTTGAAGAAAGAAGCCGGTGTTTAGTTGTATGCTGAGGTTTTGGTAGATACGGGAGCTTCGGCGCCTTTTGACTGCCTGACCTATGAGATTCCTGATGGCTTGACGAAATCCGTCGGTATCGGTTCATGTGTGCTGGTACCGCTCGGCTCTCGTCAGGTCATCGGCTATGTTATTAGAGTAGATGAGACCACAACTCTCGAAAAGACCCGCTCCATAATAGCCGATATTGATAGCCCAATACGGCTCTACTCAGACACACTCGATCTTGCACACTGGATTTCAGAGCAGTATGTCTGCTCGCTGCCTCGGGTTGTCAGTGCGATGCTTCCAGGCGGAATGCAGTATAAGGTTCAAGCTTATGTCGGGCCAGTCGCCTCCTCCNNTAACCATACCGGCCTCACACCCTCTGAAATCATGCTTCTGCAGAAGATAGAGTCGACAGGCGCTAACCCGTCCGTCGAGAGCCTGTATACAGAAAAAGATAAGGCATCCGTGCAGAGAACACTGCGCCAACTGGAAAAGAAAGGCGCGGTAAAGAGGCAGTGGCGGATTGTCGCTCCATCAGGCAAGCCGCGTATTATGCGCGGAGTGAGAATTAGTGGAGAGTGTAGAGTTGCAAGTGGAGAGAAAGGACTGACTGCAAAGCAGTCTGAACTTTTCGACCTGATAAGAACCCTGAATAGAGACATAACCACAGCGGAGCTTACTCAACGTTACGGCGCGTCGGCCGCCGTTATTGCGGCATTGGAGCGAAAGGGCTGTCTTGAACGTATCGAGATGACCTTTCGTCGCGCTCCTGCATTCTCGAAGATCGAGCAGAAAAGAGTTAATCTGAGCGATGAGCAGCAGGTGTCCGTCGATGAGATAACTGGTGCTGTCGATTCAGGTAAATTTACTCCATTTCTGCTCTTTGGAGTTACTGCAAGCGGCAAGACTGAGGTATATTTGCGAGCCATCGAAAAGGCTCTATCTTTAGGCCGCACTACTCTGGTTCTATTGCCCGAAATCGCGCTTACAACACAGGTAATGAATATCTTTAAAAGCCGGTTCGGAGATGAAGTGGCAGTGCTTCACAGCGCGCTTTCCGCTGGTGAAAGGTTCGATGAGTGGGTTCGCATTCAATCGGGAGAAGCCAGGATAGTGCTTGGCGCTCGGTCGGCCGTATTCGCGCCACTTGAAAATATAGGGCTGGTGATAGTCGACGAGGAGCATGAACCGAGCTATAAACAGGACAATCCGCCGCGTTATCATGGCCGGGATGTGGCTATCCAACGCGCAAGGCAATGGAATGCTGCGCTTGTACTGGGCAGCGCCACTCCGAGTATAGAGACATTCGCTCTTGCTGGAGATAAGCACTATAAACTGCTTACTATGGCAAGCCGTATAGAGAACCGACCTATGCCTGCAGTATATATAGCCGACCTGCGAGAGGAATATTCAAAGGGCAAATTAACTATCTTCAGCACTAGACTTGAAGAGGCCATAAAGGATCGTCTGGTTAAGGAAGAGCAGGTAATGCTTTTCCAAAACAGGCGCGCATACTCCACTTTTCTGCTGTGTCGAGACTGCGGTTATGTCGAACGATGCCCTAACTGCGCTGTCTCGCTAAAGTTTCATGCCGCAGCGAAAAAACTGAGCTGTCATCACTGTGATTATGAGATGCCTGCACCTGATAAATGCCCTAAATGCGACAGCATAAGAATAGGAAAATTCGGCATAGGTACCGAGCGCATAGAGGAAGAGGTTAAGAAGACTTTCCCTGGTGCAAGGGTGCTGCGTATGGATAGAGACACAACCGCACATAAAGGCGCTCACGGCTCGATTCTGGCCGCTTTTAGAGCGGGTGAGGCAGATATCCTTGTCGGCACTCAAATGATCGCTAAAGGGCTGGATTTTCCGAATGTCACCCTTGTCGGTGTAATAAGCGCCGATACATCTCTGAATTTACCTGATTTCAGGGCGTCTGAACGGACATATCAGCTTATCTCCCAGGTCGCGGGCAGATCGGGCAGGGGAGTAAGGCCGGGTGAGGTCATAATCCAGACATTCGATCCTGAACAATATGCCATAAAATGTGCGGTTGAGCACGATTATCCTGCATTTTATGAGATAGAGCTTGAAAACAGGCGGGAATTAGGCTACCCGCCATTTGGATCGCTGGTAAATATTCTCTCCAAAGACAAGAATGATCTTGATGCAAAAAACAGATTGGATAATCTTTGTGATTATCTTAAATCGATGCCGATGTTCAACAGGCGCGGCGTGGACATAAAAGGCCCGGTTCCGGCCATACTTTCAAAACTGCGTGGTGAATATCGCTGGCACATGGTGCTTCGATCATCCGACCGTAAAAAACTCCTGAATCTGTTGAATTCGGCATTTACACAAAATCCGGCGTTGAGGCGGCAGATAGCGATAGATGTAGACCCGATCTCTATGTTGTAGGTTTATAGTTGGGAAGGACGATTGTTTGGGATGAAAGAAAAGAAAAAACGCAGGAAAGCATTACTGATATGCGCATTTGCTTTTGTAATATGGGCTGTCTTTGCATATAAAGACACTCGAAAAGGACCCACTATCCCTACTGCCGATAATTCAACCCGAAGTGTCGTATCTACTCATCTGAAAATGGAATCCAATAACCCGCTATCTGGATACAGAGCGACAAGCAATGACTAAAATTAAGATACTATTAATAATC
>DJHI01000122.1:192-1978 GCA_002431715.1 Armatimonadetes bacterium UBA5829 | reverse complement strand
TCTGCTGATCTGTCCCAAGCCGCCCCGCATTGACGGCTCGTACTTACTGACACGTGTCCTCGAAGCGGAATATACGGTTCCATATACAGCACTTCAAGATCAAATGTGTGTTATGTATGGCAGAGAAATTCGAACTAAGGTGCACAGGCATTCTGTCACCAAAGTGCGTAATCCCGAATTGGAGAGACTGATTAAGAAAAACTACACCCTNNCTTGGTAGAGGGCAAGGATAAAATAGCAGGCAGAGAATGCTGGATATTGAGGCTCAAGCCAAAGGCCAAACAGATGCCCTGGAAGCAGTTATGGGTCGACAAAAAAACTTTTATAGTGTTGGCCTCTCGCGATTGGACTGCATATAACAAGATCAAAAGATCGATGAAATCAATTTCAATCTCCTATAGCTCTCCTAAGACTGCTCAAAACTCAGCGCATCAGAAGAAAAATCCAATAGCCTTGAATGAAAATAGGCCGAAGTATATTCCAAATGGTTTCAAACTGATAAGTTCGACGGATAAAAAACAAGTGTATTCGGATGGGTTATACAACATAAGCATCTGTTTTTATATTCCGAATAGCATAAAATGTCCCAATTATAAAGCTGTCGATTGGGGTCAGGGACTAATCTACGTTATCTCACATAACGGCAAGCGAATTGCCATAATTGCCGACCTTACAGATAAAGAGATTACTCGTATCGCCGCTTCGATTCCTCAATAGACCTCCGTTTCACGCCTTCCACCTAAAGGGAAAAAGACTACGAATTCGAATTTCGAAATTATCCTCTCACATCTGGGGGTGCTTAAGTGACAATCCAGGATGAAGCACTGGCCGGCAGGGTGACGAATGCAATTAACCAGGATAAGCGGCTTGCGNNGCGATGTTTTTCTCAAGGGTATCGTGGAGGATGAAGAGTCCAGGCAGCTCGCTCAAGTTGTAGCAAGCGGTATCGCCGGTGCAAGGCAGATCAATATAGAAGAGCTGCGAATAAGAGAGGCGGCCAAATGAGTTACGGCAGTTTTTCTGAAGACGGCAGAGAATATATCATCACTCGCCCGGACACACCCAGACCATGGGTGAATTATCTGACCAACGGACGTTATTGCGCCATCTGCTCGCAAACCGGTGGCGGTCACTCATTCTTCGAAACCTCCGGCTATAATCGTGTAACTCGCGAGTTTCCGCAGACAGTAGTTCTGCAGGACAGGCCGGGCCGATATGTATACCTTAGAGACTCTGAAACCGGAGAATACTGGAGTGCTAACTGGCAGCCGATCTGTGATGATAAATCTAATTTCGAAGCAAGGCATGGCATTGGGTATACAAAAGTCTCCCGAATATCGCACGGCATAGAGAGTGAAATTACATATTTTGTTCCGCCCAGGGATGATATCGAAGTATGGATGGTCAGGCTAAAAAATGCATCGGATAAACGCCGTCAAATACAGGCTTTTCCCTATGTGAAATGGGATCTTGCCAACTATGCCTTTAACGCCGTGGAATCCAATTTTGCCGCGCTTTTCAATGAAGCCACTGTCGAGGATGGAACTGTGTTTGTCAGCAGCCGTTTCTGGAATATAGCTTCCGGCGCCGGCGCGAACCCTAACACAAGATGGGATAAATGGGCCTTTATGACCTCAAACGCGCCCATTGAAGCGTTCGATTGTTTCGAAGAAGAGTTTATGGGGATGTACCGTGACTATTCGAACCCGATTACAATAAAGGAGGGCAAACTTCATAACAGCAGCGGTCATGGAAGGGACATAATGGCCGCTTTCGAGCATGAGTT
>DJHI01000122.1:0-171 GCA_002431715.1 Armatimonadetes bacterium UBA5829 | reverse complement strand
ATGAATGGGATGAAGCCGAACGCGGGCTTCTGGAGGTTATGCATTACTGGGACAGCTACTTAGGCAGAACAAACACCCAAACACCCAGCAGACAATTTGACCTCACATTCAATATCTGGAACAAGTATCAATCATGGGTCACATCTAGATGGAGCAGGATGGACTCATATT
>DJHI01000046.1:3143-4365 GCA_002431715.1 Armatimonadetes bacterium UBA5829 | reverse complement strand
GTTCATCGTGAGGTACGGGTCGTCCCAGTTTCCCAGAATGCCCAGTCTCTTGAACTGTTCGCGCTGTTTATCGACCCACTTCTTCGCATATTCGCGGCAGGCTTTACGCATTTCGAGCTTTGTGGGAGTCAGATGCTTCTTTCTGAACTCCTCCGAGACCTTGTTCTCGATTGGAAGGCCGTGGTTATCCCAACCCGGTATATACGGCGTGGCAAAGCCCTTCATCGCCTTGTATTTGATGATGAAATCCTTAAGGAGCTTATTAAGCGCATGCCCGATGTGGATGTCGCCGTTGGAATACGGCGGTCCGTCGTGCAGAATGAACGTGCCGTTTGGCGCATCACGTTCGGACATCTTCTTGTAAATATCATTATCTTCCCATATTTTCTGAATCAGAGGCTCCCTGTTAGCCAGATCGGCCTTCATTGGAAAAGATGTTTTGGGAAGATTTACTGTTTTACTGTATTCCATGCTTTAACAAACTCCGTAACTGCATCCTGCCACGNNGGCCGAGCAGCTCCATCCTGTAGTGCCTTAAGATGGAATACTTCGGACGCTTTGTGGGCGTGGGCCAGTCTTCAGATTTTATTGGGATGACCTCGACATCTGTCATGCCCGCTTTTGTAAGTATATCTTTTGCAAACTCATACCACGAACAGCTCCCGGCATTGGTGTAATGGTACACTCCATATAGAGGTGAACCCACCAATCCGATCAGGAACTGTGCAAGATCTTTTGCATATGTCGGGCAGCCGACCTGATCGGCCACTATTCTGAGTTGTTTGTTTGTCTGTGCGGCCTTGAGAATAGAAAGCGGGAAGTTCTTGCCATGAGGCGCGAAGACCCATGAAGTTCTCACCACATAGTGCTTCGGACAGAGCTCCCGCACGGCCATCTCGCCTCCGAGCTTGCTGGCGCCGTATGCGCTGATCGGGTTCACATTGTCGAATTCGGTATAAGGCTCACCCTTTTCACCGTCGAATACGTAATCAGTGCAGACATAAGCGATCGGACAGCCGATGGATGCGCACGCGCAGGCAAGGTTCCAAGTGCCGACTGCATTGATCTTGAACGCCTTGTCCGGCTCGCGCTCGCAGCCGTCGACATCGGTCATCGCGGCGCAGTGGATTACCATCTCGGGCCGCGTCCTGTTAATTACCTCAAAGACGGCGCCGGTATCCGATATGTCAAGCATCTCACAGCCGGGTAGGACATCGGTCGG
>DJHI01000046.1:2860-3099 GCA_002431715.1 Armatimonadetes bacterium UBA5829 | reverse complement strand
GTCCCTCGCACACCAGACTCCCCAGCATTCCGCAAGCGCCTGTCACCAATACTCGCACACTCATACCCCCGGTACATGCCGCAAAGCCCCTGTTAGAAAGCAGGGGCCTAACTTATGAATTAACCACGCAACTATTATAGCGGGCAATAGGGAGAAGGTCAAACGTTGATAGTTATCGTTTGGCAGTTTGTAGTCAATTGAGTAGTAGTTTAGTGCCGCTCGTTTCGGGACTGAAGTCC
>DJHI01000046.1:1207-2809 GCA_002431715.1 Armatimonadetes bacterium UBA5829 | reverse complement strand
TGTTGCCTGGTTCACAATAGAGTGTTAATTCGAGGATTATAATGGCAGTCTGCGGGTACAAAGCAACGCGGGAAACACAAGGCAGTAAATCTTATTGTGTAATTAATTCGACCCTACAGATTGGAATTTGTTACTGCAAGAACAGGCATGGTTTGGGATGATTCGGAGGTGAGGATGCCGTCGAAGATTTTTGACTCTCCCGGCGTTAGTGAGAAACCACTTTTTGGACGAACAAGAATATACTGCTGGGGAATCGATTGGAGTTTCCATATGCCCTCGGCCACCTGATCGCCTACATTTCCCCATACTCGAACCAGGATCCCTCGACAGTATTTGTTTTTTATGGCTGTGGCCAGATTTACTCCGATTGGATCATGAATGGTTTCACCGTGACAGACTATCTCCACTGAGTCCGCCTTCAAGTATCGCTCACCGGCCTCCGTGGTCTGCATTTTGCCTGAGGCGGTTACTCTGTCGCCCGCCGCAACTTCTGTCGAAGACTCGATCCTGAGACCGGCGGCTCGATTATCATCCTCAACATAAAAAACACTATCCGATATGACACCGCTCACTATCTTATAGTCGAGGCTAGCCGATATATTATCATTTACAGTTTTTATAGAGCCGACGGGCTCGGTTATCTTTGCGATAATACCGTCCGACGCGGC
The DNA here is from genome assembly GCA_002431715.1 of Armatimonadetes bacterium UBA5829. GTDB lineage: Bacteria > Armatimonadota > UBA5829 > UBA5829 > UBA5829 > UBA5829. The sequence continues at coordinate 2,141 of DJHI01000046.1, read as the reverse complement.
TGGATCGCTCCACTTGTCGCAGGCATTTTTTGCTTTTACGTATATGTAGTAGGTCTTTTCATCTTCGAGAGAGAGGCGGATATCAGCAGAAGTGGACAACCCGGCTGATTTCCAGTCGACAATATATCCTTTTCCAGGATCAGCAGGTGTGGTTCCGACCGCATATTGATACTCGTTTACTCCCGTCTCCGGGTCAGTTGCAGACCAGTGAGCATGCAGTGAATTTTTATTGTTTGTATACTGGCCGTCATCGTAGACCGTCCCCATAACAGGCGGTGTCGAATCAGCCATAACAGTGACCGGAATAGAGTATACCAATGATAGGTTTCCTACCGTGTTGGCTGCGCGGATATTGACAGTATGCTCACCAGGTAAAACGTCCGTAACCGTGAAGTTATAATATTCGAGCGCGGAATCATAGCTGCCGTCGGATGGGTCGACCTGCTTCCAGGCTCCACCGTCCAGATTGAACTGCACCGATGTGATCTTGTTTATTGTCACCGATACCATTCTAGGCGATGGGTACGGCACGTCTTCCACCGAGCCGTTTATATGCAGAGTGCTGCATGTGGTCGAGCTGCCCTCCAGGCATGTAGCCGAGCATTCAGGAGTGGTATCTATCGGGTCATATATGCCGTCATCATCCGAATCCCACCATCCTATCTGCCCGCGTGTGTAATAACAAAGATTATCCGAATTGTCTTTCATAACGCATAATACGCTGGATGGATTATTCATAGCGCAGTTATCGTTTTCTACGCCCAGATATCCATAAGCGCCAAAATCGCAGCACGAATATGCGCAGCAGTATTCATCAGCGGCACCGAATATGTGACCGACCTCATGCCGAAAAACCTTGTCCATTTGCTCATGGCCCCAGAAGCCGCAGTCATAGGTCATCACAACGAGCGGGCCGTTTTTATATGCAAAACTG
>DJHI01000046.1:0-1180 GCA_002431715.1 Armatimonadetes bacterium UBA5829 | reverse complement strand
CGTCGCTGTCGTTGAGGCTGTCGACAACATATACGCAAAAGCTCCAATCGGTGTGATACTGCGACCTAACATCGTTTATATAAGCCTCAGTAAGACTGACGCCGTTGGCATCTGTATCGCAATAACCGAGGTTACATAGTGTGCTTTTTATCCATGCGTCAGCAGCCAGATAGCTGAGAGTTATAGGCTCGTATTCGCAAGGAGCACCCAGGTTTTCAGAAGGCATCTCATAATAGACAGTCATTCGCGCTTTTCCTTCTGACCGATTTATCCACCAATCCATACCCTGGACAATTTTACTGATTACCGAGTCGATGCGGTCTTGCGACCAATTCTCCAGGTCTCCAGCACTTTCCGGAAGTATAATCGCCACTACTATGCTGCCGATCATATATGAGCTTGTTTCATTGTAGCTGGGAGCGGAATCGCTGGACTGTAGGAAAACGCGGATATCCGAATCATTTGCCATAATGACATCGTCTTTGAGCAAATGCGAGGATGTCTTGGAAAGGGACAGCATTGAGATCGTCTGTTTCTCGAACATCGAGTTCCAGACTTTAAGTCCGACTGCCGATTTGGGATCGATATCTGCAATATCATCCATGACAGGTTCAGTATATATTTCCTTAACATGAGGAAGAGCGTTGATAGAGGATAAATCTGGATCATCTAGATCACATAGAAGAACGCCCGGTGGAAACACATGATGAACTATTCCACCGGCCGTCTCAATGGTTTTTACCACATCAATGCAAACAGCCCGGCTGTGTGTGTCTAGAATCACACATGCCGGGCTTCCTAGCACCGAACAACTAATTAGCGAGAGCAGAAGTACTGACAGAATGCACCAGGCTCTGCGCCACCCATACCAGGCCAAAGCGCCATCCTCCAAAACTAATTAATAGCATGCGGGCTCACAGATGTCAATAGGACGACATAGATATACCGATTATCTTAAACATGCAAGATCAAGAGCTGAGTAAACTATAACCCTGGATTTGTATCAATAAATGTGATTTGCACATACCGAATCAGGCCAGAAAGATTTCCGAAATTGCCTCTGCGGCAGGCTTAGGCCTGCCTTCAAAATCGATTATCGAGGTATTCGATGCGCATGGGAAACAGTCGTGCCCCATCCAGATGATTATTCCCCCACATATAGGAAATTTATCTTTTCTAG
>DJHI01000080.1 GCA_002431715.1 Armatimonadetes bacterium UBA5829 | reverse complement strand
ATGTGGTTCGAAACCAACCGGCGAGACCATCCGGGCCATTTTGAACCATATCGCGAGGAATCAATTCCGCTCTCAGGGATGTCAAGCCGGCTTCTTTGAGCCAAGGTATATAATTATCCGGCTCATAAAATCCATACGGGAAGGACATTCCCTTGAAATAGGCGCCCCATTTCCCTATGATCGGAACCGACTGCACAATATCGGTTACTGCTGCAGCATTGCCCTTGCCGCCCATCTGCAGTAGGCACCTGCCGCCATTCGTCAGGGCTCTTGAAATTCCTTGCAGGACAGGGCGATGGTCGACAACCCAATGCAATGTAGCATTTGAGAATACTATATCGCATTCATTTTCAAAGGTTAATGAGCGGGCATCCATAGCCATGAATGTAAGGTTGGGAGCCGTAAAGGACTTTCCGGCAAATGAAACCNNACCATCTCTTCGGAAGAATCGATGCCGACTACTGATCCGTCGGGAACCATTTGAGCTATTTCAGCGGTTATCTTGCCATCGCCGCACCCGATGTCCAGGATTCGCTCATCGCCTTTGATCTGGAGCTTTTCAATCAGCTCATGCGCCCAATTCTGCTGGGATGCGGAGTTTTTGTGATAGTCCGCAGCATTCCACTCAACCATTGTTATTACCTTTTTTCAAATCCGTGCAGGACGCCATTTGGGACATTTTCGCCTATGGCGTCCATAGCTTCCTGCATTTCAGTGACTTTATAATATATCGGCCCATTCAATCTTGTCATGGGATCATTGCAGATGATGTGATCGTCGTCGAATCCGACGGCGGCTACATAGTGCCCGCCCGAGAAGGCATAACCTCGGTTTGTCAGAAAGCTTGAACGCAAGCCGACGATCATGGGCCTGCCTGCCGCAATCTCGGTTTTGATATCATCTATGCTCCAGAGGTCTTTGGAAAGGCCGGATAAGCCGAATACATTTTCGCCTGCATCCAGCAGTTCTGTCCATCGGGTTCCTCCACCCGTACCATCCAGTCTATGATCCAAATGGGCAAGTACGGCAACTATATCACTCGACTGAGGTTTCTTGCCCAGGGCAAAACAAGCGCACATGGTAAGTGACGCAGGGCCGCAGCAGCCATTTTTTTCGATTGTACAGCCGGGAAGGAACTGTTCGAGATAGTCTACGTCTATGATTTTCATAATGCCTCTGAAGTCTTGTATTAGTTTATTTTGGAGCCGAGGTATGAAGTTCATATGTCATTCCCAGCTTGANNNNCCCGCTTTCGCGGGAATGACACAGGCCTGCTTATCTTGATATAAGGAGTGCGTTCATATGCATTTGTATGGTTGAACTCAAAGCAGGAACAAGATAACAAACGCCGCATTCAGATCACCTCATGGGCTTTATCATAGCAGCAGCAGTTGATCGGTTGCAAGAGCGAAAGGTATAATCATCGTATGTCAATTTACGCTATATCCGACCTGCACCTCTCCCTCGGCAAAGACAAGCCGATGGATATCTTCGGCGACGCCTGGAAGAGCCATGAAAAGAAGATCGCTGAAAATTGGGACTCGACTGTAACGGACGATGACACGGTCCTTATGGCTGGAGATCATTCTTGGGCGCTTAAATTTGAAGATGCAGCGCCGGATATAGAATATATAGCTGATCGACCAGGCAGAAAAATTCTAATACGCGGTAATCATGACTTCTGGTGGAGGCGTGAGTCTACCAATCGCATTCAGAAGGCTCTGCCTGAGTCCGTTGTGCTGATGCACGGCAGAGGTATGGTAATCGAGAATATCGGAATCACAGGCACTCGTGGGTGGAGGATCGAAGAATGTGAGACGGGCGCCGAGGCAGGAAATGAGCGGGTGATGCTGCGCGAGCTTGGTTATCTTGAACGAGGGCTAAAAGAAATCCCCGACACCGCAGCTAAGAAAATTGTGATGCTCCATTATCCGCCCTATGATGCCGACCTCAAACCCAATGTTTTTGCCGACATGCTGCGCGAATATAAAGTGGATATTGTCGTATACGGCCACATTCACTCGGGAGCCTTTTTAGAGGGCATCATCGACGGTATCGAGTATAAGCTGGTGGCGGTGGATCATACGAGGTTTCAGCCGGTGTTGGTAGCATAAATTATTCTTTATCCTTATCTACTATGGTAAAAGAAATCGGCTCCGATGCGGCTATTATTTTGTAATAATCATCTACTGAATAATTAGTATTAGCCGAGTCAGCAATATCACCGAGTAGCAAACTGTTTAAAAGAACAAGTTGTACTTTATAATGCCCAGGTCGCATAGGTCTAAAAACAAAAGGCTCAATTAGTAATCGTTTATCTATCGTGCTGCCTAAAAAATTATTAACCTGAAGAAATGTCCAATTTGACTCGCTGGGACTCTTCCTTGAATCGGATTGATAATCCAAATACCTCTCGGTCAAGTAGCCGGATTCATTAAAAATCCGAAAGCAACCAGGAGCTTTAAGCAATGGATTGAAAAAAGGATTATATATCTTACGGGGATTAGATTTACATTCTATCTTATATGTAATTCGCATATTTTCACCCGAAACATACTCATTCTTATCAATAGAAATCGAACAATAAATTCCGTCAGCATCAAATGGTTCTAGCAAGCGAGCATTGTCCGCTCTGATATCATCAGCTATAACTCCGGAGAATATCGCAAAAACAAGAATTGCTGAAAGTATAAGAACCAGCACTTTTTCCACTGCATTTTCCTCCTCTTAGTCGAGATCGTAAAACTACAGAATAACCATCACTCGTCCTACCCGCCCATCTTCCAACATAACTTTAATTCCACGCGGGTGGATCGGGCTGTTGGTAAGGATTCTGGAGATAACCCCCTCGGTAAGCTCACCTGTGCGCTGGTTTTGTTTCTCTACAATCCACACCCGCAGACCGACTTTGNNTCACTTCTTTTTTCGACTGTCACGCCTTATGCCACCTGGATTTCAGCGCGAGGACGGCTGTTGCTATCTGGATTTTCATAAGACCGATAAGGGCCTTTGAGCCTGTCCGGCACTCCTTATCAGAAAGGGCATTGATCGTAGCATTACAGAAATATGCCGTACACTGGATGGGACGCAGATCATATGGAATGCGGCAGCCCTTGGTTGTAAGTTCAGGGCAAAATCCCGGCACGCAAGGCGCTTCCATGACTTCATTGTTGCTTTTAACTCGATCAGCAGCGACATCGTATGCAGCCATGTTGCCGGATTTACGCCTGCCTCGCCTGTGCGGGGTCTCCGGGTGCTGAAGCACTCGATCAGTAAATGCATCCCGCTCTCTCGCTCCGCCGCAGCACTTGCCCTTGCAGTCCATGCAGACATGGCCATGACTCGCTCCTATGCGGTTGAGCACTCGCTGGTAGGCCATTCTCTTACGATTCAGCTCAGCAAGCTGCTTGCCGACTTTCGTCAGGCTGCGGTTGCTTTCAAACAACCTGGCCACATGATTGGATATTATCTCGCATGTCCTGAATATCGGACGTGACCAGAGGAGAAATTTTGTGCGTTCTATTCTGCTCATCTTTTAGCTCTTCACAGAAATCCCTCCAGGTAAAATACCTGGAGGGATATATCGGTTAGTCTCTTTTTCTTTAGCCGGGTTATACTTTCTCCAGCTCGAATACCTTATGCAGCGCACGAACGGCCTGCTTTACCTTTTCTCGCTCAATGAGGCAGGTTATGCGGATTTCGCTGGTAGCGATGGAAAGTATATTGATACCTTCATTCGCAAGGGCCTGGAACATCCTGTCGGCATAGCCTGGATGGTTTCTGATACCGCTACCGACCACCGAGACCTTCGCCAGTGTCTGGTCGGCATGAAGCTCTTTTGCGCCAAGCTCGGCAACTACCGGNNTCGAGAGCTTTTTTTGCCTTCTCGTAATCGGCATCGCCCACTGTAAACGAAATATCCGCATGCCCCTCGGTGCTGACATTTTGAACTATAACGTCTACATTTACTCCTGCCTGCGCGGGAGCATGGAAGATTTTTGCGGCCACGCCCGGCTGATCGGGAATAGCCACTACAGTGAATCTCGTTACGCCCGTATCGTGAGCAATCCCGCGCACGGGGTTGCGAATTTCCATGTCTGGATCCTCCTTCGTAATGATGGTTCCGGGAACTTCACGCGCACTGTTGGCAACCAGAATATCGACTTCATATATCTGACCCAACTCTACCGCGCGGGAGTGCATAACTCGCGCACCCTGCCCCGCCATCTCGAGCATTTCTTCATAAGATATAACATCTATCTTGACGGCATCCGGAACGATTCTGGGGTCAGCCGTAAAGACGCCGTCGACATCGGTATAAATCTCGCAAGTGTCTGCCTTTAAGGCCGCCGCCAGAGCGACCGCGGTGGTATCGGAGCCGCCCCTGCCGAGCGTGGTAATATCAGCCCAGCTTGCGTTCTCAGTGATCCCCTGGAATCCCGCGACGACGACCACGTTGCCTTTATTAAGCTCGTCCTTAAGACGTTTGCCGTCTATTTTGAGAATTCGAGCCTTGCTCGGAACGCGCTCCGTGATGATTCCTGCCTGGCCTCCAGTGAGTGAGACAGCCTTCTGACCCAGATCCTGAAGAGCCATAGCCATCAGGGCGCTCGATGCCTGTTCGCCGGTCGCAAGAAGCTTATCCATCTCACGATCGTCGGGCACGAAACTAAGCGCCTTAGCCATACTGATCAGCTCGTCAGTTGTATCGCCCATTGCGGATACAACCACAACCACCTGCGCGTTCTTTGCACGATTTGCTATTCGTTTTGCGATAGCAGCGATCTTCTCGGTGGATGCAACAGAGCTTCCGCCATATTTCTGAACGACAATCACGACGTTCTTCTTCCTCCTATCTACCACGAATCTCGAAGGTCCCATAGAACCTTACCCTCGCAGCTTCACTTGGATAAGAATAGCACATTAAGGCAGGGGTGTAAATGGGGATTATGAGTTAAGGTTAAGAGTCGGCGCGCTGCCCCATTCTCGCCGTTGACGACCTCAAAACCAACTGCACCGGAAGGGTCTCAGACCTGGGAGAGTTTCTGTTTGTAATTACATCACTTAATATCTGTACGCAGCGTGAGCCGACTTCTTCCTTGGGTGCGCGAATAGTAGTAAGCTGAGGCTCGGCAAGTTGGGCGACCTCTTCATCGTTGAAACCGACCACGCTGACATCTTCCGGGACTCTCAACCCTCTGTTTCTCAGCGCGCGCATTGCCCCATATGCTCCCATATCTCCGCCGACAAAGAGAGCTGTAAGATCATCACCAAGTTCGTACAAGTCATTCACCGCATTGAAACCCATAACCAATTCGCCGTCATCAACTGATCCTATGGGATGACTTGGGTTCAATCCAGCTTCCTTCATGGCTCTCAGGTAGCCCGAGTATCTCCTTGAATACCACGGCACGGCTATATCGCCGATATATCTTATCTGTGTATGACCCAGAGAGATGAGATGAATAGTCGCCTGGTAACCACCATCTTCATCGTCGACATATATCCCGCCGTTTACCTTTATATTATCTCCGCTTATAAGGTTTGTTCCAAAAACTACATATGGGAGAGCCAGCTGATCTATGGCATCTATCATATTGGAATAGTTGGTTCCGGCGAGGATTACTCCGTCTATCAGACCGCGGGCTGCCAGAATTTTCGGCATCTCGATCTCACGAGGCGGCGATGACTGAGCGTATGAGCAGGTCGCATAGACTACCTGGACGCCCATTACATCCGCTTCACGCGCGGCACCCTGCAGGATTTGGGCATGGACGGAGTNNAAGGGCCTGTTTGCAAGCAGGAAGCAGATTGTGCCGGACCCACCTTGGGCAAGCAGCCTGGCTCTTAAATTGGGTGTGTAACCGAGCTTAGTAACACTGGCGTTGACTGCGACCCTGGTTTCATCGCTTACCCGCCAGGGCTCATTGAGCGCTCTGGATACAGTCGCGGTGCTCACTTTCGCATCGGAGGCCACTTCGCGTATTGTAATTTTGCGGTTTTTACTAGGCATACTTGTGGTTAGGAATAGATGTAACCGTTTACATCGACATTCTACTACCGGAAAATTCTTGCGTCAACATTGGGAAACGATTGAAGTAGTTTTAACGTATTAACACTAGCCGATGTTCCCGATAACTCATANNTCATAAATTAGTTGACAATTTCGTGGCAGCCATACATATCTTGACCACATCTTGTTGATGTGATAGCATTTTGTACAGCATATCTGGAGGACTCCCTTTTGACAAGTAATCGCAGATTTTACCTTTTGCTCATATCGCTGAGCATCTTATTTGCATCATTTGCAGTGACTTCGACGGCTGCTCTTGGGCCTGGTGTAAGCTCGCGGGATGCTAAAGAATTCATGCCTATTTCGCAGATTAAGCGAGGCATGCGCGGGTACGGTCTTACCGTATTCCAGGGCACCAAGATAGAAAAATTCGATGTTGTGGTCCTTGGCATTCTTAAGAAAACCAACACCGGCAAAGACCTGATCATGGTCAGAGTCGGCGGCGGCCCCATTACCGCCCGTGACACCGAGATTCTTGCCGGAATGAGCGGCAGCCCATGCTATATAAATGGTAAGCTGATAGGCGCCATTTCTTACGGTTTGGCTTTTTCCAAAGAGCCGGTCGGTATGGTTACACCTATAGAAGATATGGTTGAGGCTTGGGATGAAAATCTGCCCAAACAGGCCAGCGGCTACAGCACAGGCACGCTCTCCGAACCGATTACGGTGGAGGGCAAGTCTGTAACGAGCGTGATAATAGACCGATACGGTGAGAACTCAACAGGAATAGACAACGGAGTCCTTCACATGCAGCCCCTGATGACGCCGCTTATGGCGGGCGGTTTCTCGCCTCGTGGTATTACAAAACTTGCTGAGATATTACGCCCATTCGGCATAAGACCTGTTGCCGGACCCGGCGGCGGACGCAAAGTCGATGGATCTCACGTGGAGTTGGTTCCCGGAGCAGCGGTTGGAATGTCGCTGGCAAGCGGAGATATCGACCTAACGTCGGTCGGCACCGTCACCTATCGCAAGGGCAATAAAATCGTTGCTTTCGGACATCCAAACCTGGGCATAGGATCGATCGATGCACCTATGACCACTTGCTATATCGAAGATATCATATCCGGCTATCAGGAGTCGATGAAGTTGGGTTCACCGCTCAAGACAGTCGGTCGGGTCTTCCAGGACAGACCCTGGTCTATCGCGGGCGCAATAGGCAATATGCCAAAGACCATCCCCGTAAAGATCACGGTCGATGACGATTCCTTCAAGCGAAACCGTACATTTACGGTAAATGTGATCAATCACCCGCTGCTGGCCTCGAGGCTGATTACATTGATCATAGGAGAAGCGATCTATGAAGTTCATCCTACGCCAGGAGATGCCACCGCACTGGTCAGCTACTCAGTCAATGCGGATCAGGTCGGCTTGGTCAAAAGAAGCAACGTGTTTTTTGACACGCTGTCCATAGACTCGGCTGCAATAAGCGATATCGGTTCTTTGTTGCAAATTCTTGGGGGAAATAAATTCTATCCAATTGATATCAAGTCCGTTAATGTAGGGATCCATATTGCCGATAAGCGCAACACGGCCACCATAGACAGAATANNAACCAAGACCTATAAGATAAAAATTCCCGCTACCGCAGGCAGCGGCAGGCTCGTTCTGCAGGTTCGCGGCGGCGCAACTCCTGTGATTAGTGGATTACCTGCCGCGTTATCCGCAGGAGACGATGATGACGGAAGCGGCGATATCATTATGCCCACAACAGCATCGTCGACAGCAAGCGCCGATAACATCAAACAGCTCGTAAATAAGTATCTTGAGCGTGAGAAGAACAACCAGGTGGTTGTCGATCTGCTGCTTAAAAATACTGCCATAAATGTAGCGGGCGAAAAACTCAGTGGACTGCCGAGCACCGTTGCAGATATCATGAAGTCTTCCCGCAATTCGGGTCTCAAGCTCGAAAGAGAGGAAGTAAAAGAACTTTTTAATGAAGACATGATCGTTGTCGGCCAGGCAAGGCTGAGCCTTAACGTAAAGAAAAAGAATCTTAACGAGGGCAAGCAGACTCCGAAAATGGCTCCGGCTATGTCACCTGAAGATATGCCTGATGGGCCCGACAGCCTGCCTTCAGACGATATCGGCGCACCGGCTTTCGATGATGGGCAGATATCCTACGACGCAAAGGGCTCGGGACCATCGGTGGAAGTCACCGAAGAACCGGCGGCCGATAATTCGGATAATGAGCCTGCCGAAGACGTTATCGGCGATCAGCCTTCTGATACGGATCAACCGAAGGTGGATAGTGTCGAGCAGGTCGCTTCCCCACCATCCGGTGCTCCGGCTACGGCAAAGAACAATGTCAAGAGTGTGGTCCGTCAGGCAAAGAGCTGGACTCAGAGCACTCAGGCCGATTTTGCGAAAGGCACATTCTCGGGAGTCGCCGCCTCCACGGAAAACAAGCTCGAACTCGTGCCGACTTTGAAGAAACTGGCCGAGACGCCGGAACAGTTCGTGTGGTGTCTGGCTCCCACCGGAGATGGAGTCTATGCGGGAACCGGTAACTCAGGCAAAATTTACCATATCTCAGAATCTGGTGATATGAATATCTTCTACGAGACCGGTGAGCTGGAGGTTCATTCGCTGGTTCGAGATGCCACCGGTAACATTTACGCCGGAACATCTCCTCATGGCAAGATATTTAAGATTTCTCCTGACGGTAAAGGCAAAGAGTTACTCAAGACGGATGAGAAATATGTGCTTGCGCTGACTATGGACGGCTCCGGCAATCTGTATGCTGGTGTTGGCGACGCAGGAAAAATATACAAAATCACACCCGATGGAAAAGGAAAGCTCTTTACCACTCTGAATGAGCAGCAGATTTTGAGTCTGCACTGGGATGGGCATGAACTAATCGCCGGGACAGGCACAAATGGTGTGGTCTATAAGATAGATGCGACAGGCAAC
>DJHI01000084.1:21149-25457 GCA_002431715.1 Armatimonadetes bacterium UBA5829 | reverse complement strand
TCGACGCATTTGAATCTTGGATCGGCCGAAGAAATTTCGCGCATCAGATCGATACTCTTATCCCTGCTGCCGTCATCGACAAGAATTACCTCGGACTGGGCATCGATCACATCCAGAAAATCGGCTACTCTGCGTCTGAGCTCGGGAAGAGTAGATTCTTCGTTATAGATCGGTATGACAAATGAGTATACGGGCTTTTGCATTTATCTTGTCCTTTAACTCTACCGTTAATTACAGGCTCTACGTTAAAAACCGGGCGTATGGTTCCCATACAGCCGGTTAGACTATAATTTTGGAGGAAGTTTATACAGCCACATCTCCTCCTCAGACTTCACAGTCCTTGGATATGCCAGGAGCAGTTTCGCATTCAATCGGCGAGACTGATCGGGAGTCAATTCATAACCGACCAAAAGCAGAAAATCATTCTTTTGGCTCTTCGCAAAAGAAGACACATCACTGATCAGTTCGCCTTTCTCTAACGGCCAGTGACGGCGATTATTCCAAATTACATATCTTCCATATGAATCGCTGGCGAGATAGTATATCTTTTTGCCGAGAAATGCTGAAACACCTTGAGCAGAAAAATCCGGGTCTCCCACTATGGCTGAATTCTGCAATCTATTGCACATTATATATTCAGCCACAGGTTTGGCCGCTGAATATGGATTACGATAATCATCTACAATCCACTTAAGGCCGTATAATACATAAAAAGCCAGAACAATAGTCACCATAGGAGCAAAACATTTTGCACCCACTTGAGTGAGTTTCTCCAACCAATTCCAACTGAACGGCTTTTCTTTATCATATTGAGCCAGCCATGCACATCCTGCAATAAAGACAATGACCATGCCCTTATGCCAGAATCTCGGCAGAAATTTAGTGTAATAGAATGCAAACAAAGATAAACTAAATATAATCCAGGCAACTGCCACAGATCTTTTCCGAGCGAAAGTCAGCGTCGCTATTATAAGACAGATAAAGGTAAATGGGAGATATATGGCAGGTTGCCCAAAGTTCAGTTCGAAAACAAATCCATACATAGTCAGAATCAGCCGCTCTAGGCTCGGATACAGGACCCATGCAGTGAACCATCCCCCGTCTTTCGGAGGTCTGCACCAGAGAACCGAAATAGCCAAACCTACGCCGACTATCAATAACCCCGCAATCATGCCCGNNGCCATTTATTGCCGGAACGAGTGTCACTCCACCATGAAACGACCAATGCTGCAGTTAAGGCAATACAGAAAAACCACGAATATACGTCCGCTGAAGCCAGTAGAAACAGGACTGCTATCAGGTACGGAAATCGGCGCTGTCTGTCCTTATAGAGCGCGCAATAAGCAAAAAGAAGCAGTGTGCAGAGGGCGTATCCACGGCATACTATCGAATACTGATAGAACGGATAAAACCCAAATGCAAAAAGCCCTTTCCACTTCCTCGGCAGTGGAGCAAATCTGACGAACAAATATATGGCAGTTGCTGCGATAAACAGATGGGCAAATTGCATGGCCATGGGATTTTTAGAAATCCTTGTCACACCATAAAGCAGCATATACCAGAGTGGTGGATGGCCCTCATATCTCATGTTCTTAATGAGGTCGATCATGGACGAAGAGTAGCGGCCGATCAGCCAGGGCTCCAGCTCATCACGCCACATCTCATGGTGGAGAAGCATAAAAATTCCACCGGCTATGAAACAGGCAGTTATAAGCGCCGCAAATGCGGATTCCTTTTTGAAATAGCTGCTCAGCTTCATGCCCTGGCCACCTCGATTACAGGTTTCATGGGCATGGGACTAATTATCCAGGCAAAATAACCCACTAGGAAGATAAAACACACATCGCATATCAGATCAAAAAGGAAAAGATGCTTAACTAAGTCCAGCTCACCAGCTCCTAGCGTCACCGTCAGAAACTGGGCAATTGCCATTATNNGCACGCCTCTCGGGAGTCAAATCATATCTCCAAAGCTTTAGTATGACCGCTCCAATGTTTACAATAAAAAAGATCAGCAGAGGCCATGATGAACCGACTAAAAATCTCTTCTTGAAGCCGCTGTTGAAAGCACAGGACTGGCTCATATAGATTCTGGGAAGACGATCAAAATTGGTGGAATCAGCAAGCCTTGATTCACCTGGGCCTACTGTGATCTTCTTATTTTTGAAATTGCGAGCGTGACTGTTTTCAAAGTTTCCGAGATAGCCTGGACGAATATCGAAACCATGCTCCGCCGCTCTCCATTGGAGTTTGATGAATCGATCGGGATGATGCAGATAAAACCGCAGAATATTCTTTTCTCCCGCCCGCTCGTATACTTTGGAATATATCTCTGGAGTGACTCCCTCAGACCAGGCTGTGGTTCCCTTGTATTTTTCATAGCTCGAATCCAGGCCGAGTTCTTTCAGATCGGCCTTCGGGTTCGGAGAATTGGCAATTATCTCAAAGAAGATACTGTCATACACATTTACATTGCGAATTCCCATCGGGAAGATCGTATATAGAGACCAGTAACAGAATGCTACTCCCATTATGATTGCTGCTGCCCATACTCCGAACTTGTTTCTCTTCGACTCTTGTAATGATCGAGTGCGGGCCAACATATATACCATTATTGCAAATAGCGGAGCGAGCATAACATTTTGCAGTTTAGACAATGTAAACAAAATTACAGAAACAATGAGACCAACCATCGGCCATGGACTTCTATTCTCCTTTGGCTGCCATACAACTAACATTGCAAAAACAATGGAGAAACAGAAAAATGTTAAGGCTGAGGGTTCGGCATATAGCGAGTTAAAATATCCGACATAAGCCACATCCGTGAAAACAAACAGCAGCGCCAGATAGATCAGCCACCGCATCTTATGCCTGGTTTTGTATCCGCTATATGCAGCAAAGGCAAACGCAAGAGTATAAAAGATCAGATATACAAGCCCAAGAGAAGTTATATCATAGTTTGACCTAAACAGCAGTTTGTTAACAGCCAAGCTGGTCGTAACAAAGAGAAGCTGAGACGAAGGGAATGGCTTATCTCTATTTGAGAGATCCCATTTATAATAGCGTGGAAATGATTGAAAACCGGCAGGTGGACCATTAACAATTGGCGTGAGTCCTACCGATTTCATCATTCTCGGGAAATCGCCATTATCCGGCATGCCTACTATCGGCCTAAGCAGCACCTGATATGCGAGAAGAGATATAAATGCCGCAATAAACAAGCATTCGATCCAATTTCGCTTGTTTATGATCAATTACAAAGCCCTCCTGAGCTTATTCTACAATTGCTCTGAACGTCCGTGTTCCGGTCTCGTGAGCAGCAACACTTTCGATTGTCCAAGTCACAGATCGGTCCGCAGCATCCCATGTGCCGCCTGTCTCTTCTGCGCTTCCTTCCACATATTCCATCTCATTCGGCACACGTGCTGTCACAATGACATTGTGTCCATCGGTTTCGCCGGAATTCGTGTATTCAACAGTGACGGTCACTATCTGACCAGGCGCCACCTGAGATGACGGGACTAATATTCGTAAGTCTACCTTAGCCGGAAGCAGGTATATTTTACATGCCACATCAGACTGCAGATTCGCAATATTTAAGGTTAAAGTGCCACCGGAGCAAACCACTTCCTCCTTACTTGTTATCTCGCCGCTCGATGTATCCCACCATTCAACCTGATAAGTCGAGTCTTTCAAACCGGAGACGGTTACAGTGCCGCTTACGGCGGATACAGCGACGCCGTCAACCACATTTTTCCAATTATAAGGCACGTTGTCTATCCATAAGTGGCAGTTATTATTAACCAGGTCTTTTTGGCCCCATGCTCTCAAGGAAGTAATGGATGTTACTGCTTGCGCATCCTGATAGTGACCATTAGATATTAAAATCCCCTGCATAAAGTTCTGGAAAGCTCCAAAATAATACCACAGATCTTTATTGGTCAGGTTATCTGTCCACCAATAAAGCATATTGGGGTTGTCCGGCCCCACATGAGCCCATATCATTTTTTCAAGGTGCACGCCGGATAGGTCATCGACCAACTGCTGGTTTTCATCCGTGTAGCTGTATCCTTTATACGGTGAACCATAGACATTCAGACCCCTGATACCGGTCTCACCCCAGACTGCGGGTTTACCAATCCTCTGACCATAACTGCCGAAAAGGATTCCATATTTCTTAGTTGCAAGAGCTGAATCATAATCGATTCTTGAAGCCTCTATTCCGCCGTCGAGTAACAGGTTCTTGCCGGTTGTCTCATCGATAAATTCGATATCATCGACCCAAAATGTCCCGTCGCCGGAACCTGAT
>DJHI01000084.1:10548-21124 GCA_002431715.1 Armatimonadetes bacterium UBA5829 | reverse complement strand
AGTAAGTGCCAAGATTAGCATTGACCGTTTGTTCAGACACAAAATCGTTTTCGTGATATGCCTTCGAAAAGACGATGCTGACTGTTGGACGAATCCATGCCAACAGACTGATGTTTTTTATATTTGAACCTTTGGCCCAATATCTCAGTGTATAAGTATGAGTCGGATCGATGCCTATGTGATATGGTGCTATGTAACCGGTTCGAGCGCTGTTGATATCTGTTCCCCCGTCGTGAGCGATGATCTTGTGACACGCAGAACCCGTATGCTTGGTGCTGGTATCTATTGAGCGCTCACTAGCTATGCTTGAAATCGGCAGCGGAACGTTATCATATGAATCGAACCATGCATAAAATCTTGGTCCATGACTACCTGTGGTATCGACCTGTGGCCCAAAATACTCGTGAACGTCTATGTAATCGCATGAAGATGACTTCCAAAAATCCATAGGAATGGAGTGCCAGAAAGAGGTTGTGCACATTCGCTTGTAAGGATCGATACTGTGTATATAGTCGGCTAAAGCATTCGCTGCGGCATAATGACGAGTATCAAAAGGGTCTCCCTCATTGCACAGTTCCCACGAGTGCGCGGAAGTATAGCAGCCCCATCTTCCCGACAGATAACGCCACCAGGCCTTCTGCAGCCAGCGGGAAGGATGCGTTGACGAAGCATAGAAATTGCCGTTGGATTCAGAGCCAATTGTCCCGTCTGACGTTATCGCACTCAATATGGAATCGCTTTTTTCCGTAATGACTGTCTTAAGATACACCCCATTTTGCTTGGCAATCTGGAATATCTGATCGGCTTTCCACGCATTGACCTGATCCATATAGTTTTGCCCATCCATATCCGGATGGGATAGATATTCTCCAGACCATGTGGATCCGCCGTCAGAGCTGGACTGCAATGAGAAATCATCGAAATGGGCTCTGCCGCTCGTTACATCCTGTGCACCGACGTAAATGTAATACGCCTGGCTTACAGTGGGAGTGAAACTAATGGAGAACTGTGTCCAGTCATTATCTCCCTTCATCACCTCCGACTTGCATTTCCAGGCGCCGTAGGTGCCCATTGCGGCAAATATGCCCTTACCCGACGGAGCTACAACGCTGCTAGTTTTGATATAACCTGTTAGCCTGTAAAGGAGCCCTGAAGTAAGATAAATATTTTGATAGCAATAATTTCCTGGGTCGAGGTATGCAGAGTACTTATCAATGCTCTTTCTGCCACCTGATGCGATTATTTTGAGCATGGCCCAGCGGCCATCACAAGGCTGGCCGAAAATCCCGGTGTCACCTCGAGAATCCATCCACCATCTGTTTAGTTTCACTCCATTCGAGCCGTATGTTCCGAGAATCGAACTCGCCTGGAATGTAGTGCGGAAGTTTGAATTTACACCGACTCCAAGCAATGGAGTGCCGTCACTAAGTTCAAAATAGCGAGAATCTGTGGGACTTACTCTCGAAAAACCATGATTATCCGAAGCAACGCAGCTAAATTGCATATCTCCCGTGCTCGGATAGGTGGTAGTGCCAGAGGAATCCTGAACGCGGATTTTGTATTTCCACTGCCCGATTGAATTAGGAGCGAAGCGAATCTGCCAATGGGGAGTGCCCACCGGCGTAAATGATTCATTCAATGCCACATTGGTATCTGCACCAACCAGCCTGCTCGTATAATCTTGAAAATAGAAACCAGGCACGGTAAGCACGGTTGTCCAGTTGTCCGGTGAAAACAAACCGTCTACACTTACTCCTGTTCCGGACGGGGTAGATGTCGGAGGATTTTCGTCATACGGCCAGTAATAGTTGTCGGCGGTTGTGCTGAGGTTGAAGTTAGCTTTGAATATTTCATACTTTCCGACAGAACCTGAAGATGCAGTAACATTCGATACAACAGGAACTGCTGATGCTATGCCGGAACAGCTAACAGAAAATAATATCGCTGCGATCCATATTCGCAAATCTATGCACTGAATCTTCATGTTTATCACCAATTGCCTTCTACGATCTGTTAAAGCTCGGGAATGACTTTCAGAAGTTCGGTAAGTTGAGCCTCTCTTTCACGGCATCCTAACAGGCTCATCAATCCTCGAAGCATAATAGTGCGAGCAAGTAGCCCTTTTACGAATAATTCCGATTGCCACACAGATAGATTTTTCCTGATAAAACGAACTTTACTGCCGTATAATTCTATCAGCATTTTTGTGGCTATTTGTTTTGTGCTTTGTCCACCAAAATGGATAATCTCAATATCCGGGCAATGGTGAATCTCCCAGCCTGCTCTCTTGATACGATAGCACCAATCGGTCTCTTCACTATACATAAAATAATCGGTATCCATAGCGCCGATCTGCTCAATACAGGCTCGTCTGACAGTCATGCACTGCCCACCTACCCATTTCGTGGAGAAAGCCGCATCAGGATTTCTATGATAAACGGCGCGCGATATCCAATTCCGAACTTTTTCCGGCAGCATCTCCCATGCGAAAGACGGATAATAATCATACCAATTCAGTTGCACAGATCGATCCTGATTCAAACATTTACAACTCGCTACACCCGCTTTCTCATGAGCATCTAGATATTTCACAACACCGGACAAGTCATTGAGAACAATCGTATCCGAGTTGAGCAGCATGAAATATCTGCCACAACTCATATCGTAAGCCTGGTTATTCGCGGTTGCAAATCCCACATTCTTATCGTTTGCAATCAGGCGAACGCCAGGATATTTATCCGACAGCATTTCGATACTGTTATCAGATGACGCATTATCGACGACAATCACTTCATAATCGATACTATGTGTCATATCATATATCGACTCGATACACTGATCCAGCAGACGGCATGTGTTCCAGTTTACTATTGAGATTGAAAGATCCAAAGTCGCAACCTCAAGTGTCAGTCGTATCCGGTGCCTGTTCGTTGATCCTAGATATTCTGACATGTGCCACTGCAACTCCCCAAATCAGCCAGGAATATATAGTAGCGCAGAAATTTGTAGGTCCACCATTGTGATACGATGGGATTATATAATCACCCAGAATGGAAGCAATTGAAATGCCTATAAGCTGTCCCATTGCAACTAAAAGAAATATTTTGGACGGCCCCTGCTTCATCTTCCGATAAGATGTCAACATCCACCTAAAACCGCCGATCAACAGCCATAGAAAAATCAAAAGGCCCGGGAAACCCATTTCGGTCAGCAACTGGGCATAAAATCCGTGCGCCGAACCATGAGTCGTCGCACCCCATTTTACGCCATAATAATTCGAATTATACGATCTATAATTGCCTATTCCAATTCCCAATGGGAAAGTTGTGGCATATTTCACTGCAATTTCCCAAAGACCGAATCGCTGATAGTCTCCCTCGTTCTCAGAGCTTGAAATTATATTTTTCTGAATGAATGAATGGAAAAATACGATACAGCACACTGCCAATATTGCAATGACTAAAAACACTTTCTTATTCTTTATAAAAATAACTGTTGCAATAGTTGCCAACAGACCGAGCCACCCCGATACCCACGAGATATCTTGAATCAATACGTAATATATAATCAAAATCAGAGAAATGATCGATCCTATGCGTTTTGGCATAGATGTGGTTGTATCTAGCGCAAGTACACAGCAATATCCAGCCGGAAAAAACGACAACAAAGACCACCATGGAATACTTAGAGTTACGGGAGAACCCAAAAGTCTATCGAAGACAGTAACGAAGCAGGGAAAGCATAATGCAATGCTGGTCCATTTGAGCATCTTTTTATCTGGAATGGATGTTGCAGCCATTACAAGCGCGGCAGCACTTACGGTCCTGATCCCAAGTTCGAACATGTTAACCGAAGCATACTGATATATTCTGTTTACATGAGGATCCCAGAATATAAACGAATTGACCACATTGAGCACGCTATAAGCGACATATAGTGCGAGTGGTATGTAAAAACCAGTCTTGAATCTGGGTTTTGGCAATGCAGAAAAAAGGTAACGCGCGAACCAGATGGCTATCAGCAGTGAAAGCATCAGCTCACTTACATATAAACTCTTGCCGACTCCTGAACCGCCCGTAACTAAATCCGGAGTTTCACCCCAGGCAAAGCAAGCAACTAATGCGTATACAGCGATTGCAGCCGAAAATTGCCACGCCACAAGCACCGCCAGCAAGCATGCAGCAATAGCAGCAGCAATCCAGTAGACCTGGGAGACGACCGAAAACGTTCCAAGCAGTACGGCAATTATCACGACCATTAACAAATGCTTGGCCGCTGTTTCGATTCGTTCCGGCGTCCACCGGCTGCGCAACCCGTCGTAATTGTGTGGAGAATCGGTCATGTTATATATATTACCTGAACACATTATACCATAGAGGCTGTCACACCCCACATAGCAGCTTGGCTAGCTTTAATTA
Organism: Armatimonadetes bacterium UBA5829; assembly: GCA_002431715.1. GTDB lineage: Bacteria > Armatimonadota > UBA5829 > UBA5829 > UBA5829 > UBA5829. The sequence goes on along the minus strand of DJHI01000084.1, from coordinate 16,706 downwards.
TTGTGTTGACAGCAGGTTAGTTGTGGCATAGACTAACTGTGCATAATACTTCTGGAGATGAGTATGAATCGGGGAAAGTCCAAAAGTCAGATAATGACCTGTAAAGTATGCGGCAGCAACGCAAAATATGCAGCCACGATTTCTAGTGATGTCGACGATCCCGAATGCCTGGACATGTACGCCTGCCCAAAATGCGGACTTGTCTTCGTTCATAATCCTCTCAATGAAAATGAGATGGCAGAGTTTTACGCGAGGATTGATCGAGAGAAATGGTTCCATGACTCGGCATCGTTTGTTGACAAGAAAAACAAGATGGTGGCTCGCCTTATACAGTCGTTGAAAGGCGATTGCTCGAAAATCAGTTCACTTCTCGATGTCGGCTGTGGCGACGGTCATCTGCTGGAAGTCATAAGAGAATCATATCCCTTAATTCAGGGAGAGGGCTATGAGTTGCCGGGCTGCGAAGAAGCCGCAGTCGCAAAAGGGCTGTCTGTCTATACATGTCCGGTTTCTCAAATTCCAAAGCATTACGATTTTGCTACTATGGTCGACGTAATAGAACACGTGCCTGACCCCGCCGGCATTATCAGAGATATAGGCAGTATCGTTAAGCCGGGCGGACGGTTGATAATATATACACCGCGCAGGTGCTTCATAGATACTATGCTGCTCGCAATAGGCAGATTAGGATTCACTCGCCGTATGCTGCCGAAATGGTTCAGCACGAGACTCTCTATCTGGCACGTTCAGATATCCTCCGCTGGTTCACTGAGATATTCCCTCAGCGCTGCCGGTTTCACAGTCGAGAAGACGCAGTACCTAAGTTCGTTCAGCGCGTCGGTAGACTACTTCCTCAAGAGGATGCGATGCCCCAAATGGGCTATGGGTACGGTTAAATTTTTCGTGGAGCTTGTCTTCGAGAAAATGGGGCTGCTAAAGACAAAAGTGCTTTGTATTGCAATCAAAAACTGATTCTACAATACTTGAGAAGGCACTACCGATAGCTGACCAGTCGTATTTTTCTTCTACAAGTTGACGGGCATTTTTTGAGAGCCCGGCTGCCAAATTTCTGTCGTTTATTATCGTCGAGACTGCTTCAGCAAACTCAATGGGACTATCCGCAATTAACAGATGCACTCTGTCAGTGACATCCAGTCCCTCAACACCAATACTGGTCGAAACTACCGGCACCCCCGCAGCCATTGCTTCGAGGATTTTCAGTCTGCTGCCACCACCCTGTCGTAGTGGTACAATGCAGACGCTGCTTTTAGCCAGTTCCGGACGAATATCATCCACATATCCAGTGAGCTTGATACCGGGACAATTCGCAAGACCATTCAAGTCTACATTATCGTATCGACCGGTAACCCGCAATTCAATCTCCGGAACATCTTCACTCAATAACGGATAAATTTGATCGGCATAATATCGAACAGCATCCAGATTGGCGCCGTATGTGAGTGCTCCGTTATATATCAACGAGCCATGCATCGGCGCCCAGGAAGCAGCATCATAGCGATCCGTATCGACCCCATTCGGAATCACGTCTATATTGCACAAATCCGGTGCAGCTTCTAAAAGACACTGGCGATCGGTATCGGAGACTGTAACAACCCGACTAAACCGTCGGCACATGCTGCTTTCCCATCGAGCAAATTTCTTCCATCCCAGCTTATATCGCAATCTATGAAAAGGATTCTTGATCGACTCAGCGTTTCTACGAAGAACGGCATATTCACAGTTGTGCTCATCCAGAACGCAGGGAATAGGCAATTTATTAGGGACATACACAGCAATATCCAGATACGAGGCTATAATCATATCGGGTTTGATTTCATCGAGGGCCTGCTCGACCGAGCGCCGGATTTCATGGTTGTAGGTGTCAATTATCGAACGCGGCTGAGGTGAGAAAAAGCCAAATATGGATTTAATAGTGCCTGGCTTGAACCATCGAGACTTGTGAAGTGAAACGACCGAGCAAATATCCAGGAGTTTGTCTGCATTTTGCGGATCTGAATCGTCTCGCAACAGTGAGAGCAAATGGACATCGTGAGCTTTTGATAGTGCCTTGACTAGATAATAGGTGCGAATTCGTGCGCCATTATCCGGCGGATAGGGAAACCATGTTGCGAGGAATAGTATTCGCATCTCTATTTGACCCCGCAGATGGAAAAAATCTCCCGATCCGAAAGCGTCCGGAAACCGGAATCGATTTTACGCGCAGCCGACGCCTCATCTTTTCTCAAATACGCTTCACACCAACCCTTGATAAATGGACGATCACATACTGATCTTCTAAGCAGGGTTAACGGAAGCCACATGCGGTGTCTACTAATGAGATCAGGATCATCGATATTGCGCCAGATAAAAAACAGGGAATTTCGCGCTTTTATACTGGCCGTATAATCTCTGTTCATCAAAGATATGGATGCAGAATGTTGATGATGGACTACGCTGGCCGGTTGATATAGACTCTTCCACCCGCGTTTCCAGGCTCTATATCCAAGGTCGGTGTCTTCCCAATAAAACGGAGAATATGCCTCGTCAAATCCGCCAAGCTTTTCAAGCATGGATCTGCGATAGACCGCCGCGCATCCTGTTGTATAGAGAATGGGTGTAGGCTGCGAAACTCCCTGCCTCTGATCGGTATAAAAGATTCCATGATGCCAGGCGCCGGTCTTGCAGCCCTCATCAAGGTTATCATATTTCGGCAGAAGTATTTTCGGGCTTACGGAAAATACTGTCTCATCGTCGAACAGAGGTAGAATACTATCTAAGAATCCTTCTGATACTTCTACATCATTGTTCAGAAGTACTATGAAATCACTATTCGTTGCGCGTATGCCATCGTTTACAGCGGCGGAGAAACCGCCGTTTTTATCTCTTACGATAATGCGGTTTGCCTGGGCAAGGCGAGGAAGGATATCAGCGGTACCGTCTGTACTACCGTCATCGACGACGACAATATCCATACCTGCCAGTGCTTTTTGCAATCCGGGCAAAAAGGTTTGCAGCAGCTCTCTTCCATTATATATGGGAATGATTACTGATATCATGACTGACTCTTGATGCTTTTCCGCTCAATCTCCCACAGTTTCATATAAGAGGCCTGGGTATAGAAAGCCATTAGAAGTGATAGAAAAAGGCCATGAAGGCCGTCTTTATAACCTTTTAGCCGTATAAACCTCGACCAAAATTCCTTGGAGGGTTGATAGAACAACTTCAGCCAATGAAAAGAGCGCCCGGCATCGTTTAGTCGCTGCGCCTCAGCGGTCGTATACCTATTCAACTTTTNNTTCTATAAAATGGGATATAGACGAGTAATTCTCGTGGATGATATACCCTTCGTTCATAGGTATGTGCTCGATATCACCATCTACTACCGGACATGAATGCACAGTCGCAGGCCACTTTACATGAACTCGTGAGAAAAATCTTATATGCTCATCTTCGCCCCAGCCCGTGTGAAGAATGTCTTTTCCGAAGATGCGAGTAATAAAGAACAGGGAATATGCCGCTGGTTGGTTTTTTTTAACTTTTTGCCGGAGTATATCGCCCAGGCCTTTGCTCGCACGCTCGTCTGGATCCATTACCAGTACCCAATCGCTTTGTGCCTGCGATATGGTGAAATCTCGAACCATTTCAACGACCGGTACGAGTGGATGCGAGATGATCCGATCAGTATATCTAGCGCAGCATTCAATAGTAGCATCCGTGCTGCCCAAGTCTACAATCAGTATTTCATCCGCCCAAGTCACTGATTTCAGGCAATTTTCAATATGCTCTGCTTCGTTATATGTGGTAATGACTACGCTAATGGTCGCCATCACATGCTCCTCTTGTTTGACTCAAACAATCCGAATATACTGAGTCGATATCCCTTGCTTGATCTGATATGGTTCTTGCCACACCGCAACCATTTTTAAGTGACTCTCTCAACTCTTTCTGTCTTATATATCGGCACATCGCCTCATTAAGCTTTTCTGAATCTCGATAAGGAACAAGAATTCCATTTATCTCATCTCTAACAACATCACGAAATCCACCGATATCTGATGCGATAACCGGTATACCTCTGACAATCGCTTCAGCTGCAACCAGTCCGAACGGCTCAATCCACACTGATGGAGCAACCAAAACGTCTATTGAAGAATAGACTGCATCAATTTCATTAGGTTCATATGCTCCATGCAGATGGATATTATTTGTATCACTCAATCGGCGAATTTTTACCAGATCTATCCATGGATATGAGAGAGAGCCATATATATGTAGTTCAGCCTCTTCGACCGGTATATTTCGCCAAGCTTTAAGTAACACTTCCAAACCTTTGGTTCTATTGCTACCGATGAAACCGAATCTAATTGGTTCTCCATTTTTGTCGGCAGCTTGAATAGCCGAGGTCATTACACCATGGCCGATTACTGATATTTTTTCGGGCTCGATGCCGGCCATCTGGAAGACTTCCGCAATCGCTGCAGATGGAGCAATAATTCTATTTGCATTATTCATTGCGGAGAAATGAGCATCTTTTCGTGATGATAGCTCATGAAGAAACTTAGTGCATCCCAAATTGTGATTGGCAAGAAAGATCAGCAGGTAATTCGTTAGGCGCCAGTAAGGATACGCTCGCCTGCGGCTGTATGGATCTGGATGCAGGCAATGAAAACATCTTTTTCCTGGTGAAAAGCAGAGCCTCCCATTCCAGTCAATAGTGTCGTTGGGACAAATGCTCGTATAATCATGCAAACTTACGATAACAATCGCACCGAATTCTCGCGCTATAGAAACAAATTGCGTACTGAGACCTGCAAGGTGGTGAATATGCACGATTTCAGGTGCAGATAGTTCCATTACCTGTTGGACGCGAGATTCCAATTCGTTACATCGTGGAGTTAAGTTACGGTTCTCATCGCTTCTGCCCTTTACCCAGTATATCTCCACACCTTTATCATGATCGATTTTCACATCTGGACCGTCAGGTTTACCCGCACAGGCAGCAACTGCAACCTTATGCCGTTTTGACTGCTCGTGCGCAAGATCATGCACATGTCTCTCAATACCGGCATGTCCCAATGGAGGATATCCTGGCGTTATATGTAGAATCCGCATATGTTTCAATTGCTAATCATCAAGCGCATTCTTAAGATGTTGGCCGGCACTGTAAGCCAGTTTTTTTATCTCGGGAATAGCGGATGAAAGCTGCTTTCTTGCCGTCTTCTCCTCGTTCAGCAGTAAATCCAGTTTCTCGAGTAAATTGGGCAGGTTGAGGTGATCGCAATCCAGCATATATTTCCTATGTCCGAAAATGAGTTGATGAAGCCCCGGACCCTTTTCACTAAAGACAATAGAAAGTGTCGGTGTGCCCGAACCCAGGGAACCGACTGTCGAATGCCATCGCGAACCTATGTATGCTTTTAACTGCCCTAACACCCACTTTATCTCCCATGACCTAAGACCCGAAGGTAACAAAGGCACATCTANNTGTGAAAAATAGTATCGTTATCCGGACAAGCATCCGGAGGAAAAGCAACCACATGCGGAACCATGATTACCGGCCTCTTTGTCTTATGGATGATCTCCTCAACACAGTCAGCGCCGAATTTCACCATGTCCCTAAATGAGTTTATCCCGGCTTTTGCACCGTACGCGGCTGCTAGATTAAAACCGATAGTCTCTTCAAGCGGTTCATTCAATGACAGTTTGAAGCCAGGCTCCTTGGGTTCGAGCAGAAATGCCGGATCGGCAACAAGACGAACATTATCTGAAATTTCGCTTGCCGCTAAATAGTCCAGACTTGCCTGATCTCTCACCAGAATCAACAAAGAGCGCTTGAAAAGATCAAATGATATCTTCTTTAATCTCGGGGAAGCATCCATATTTCCTATAGTAGCACCCCAAATTATAAATGACCTTTTTTGCGCGACTGCTGCCCTGCCTAATAGAACATACTGGAGTAATACCTCTTCACCGTAACTTAACCCCAGTAAATCACCGCCTATACCTATAACCGCACGTGAATCAGCAGATCTTTCCTTCACATAGGCACTAGCTGAAGAAAAGTCCATAGGCAGATTTGTTAAGTTGAAAATCTTTTGAGTAAGCCACATGCGAGAATATCGACCTGGACAGCATACGCATTCCTCATGTAATACGTG
>DJHI01000084.1:5335-10498 GCA_002431715.1 Armatimonadetes bacterium UBA5829 | reverse complement strand
ATCGTATGAAGCGCGAGGATTGGCATTTATAATCTGCGCGTCAGGATAAAAATCCCTTATTAGGCGTACGGAGGATTTTACAATCGCCTCGCATCCGCGATTTGCATATGGCCCATTGCCAACAAAAAGAAAAGGTTTACTCATAGTTTCATCTCATCAAAAGCTATGCAATCTTCAACATTGCGTCTGTCAGGCGGTAGACAGGTAAGTGATTTATCTGGATATCCTATTGCTATCAACGCTATTACGGCATAATAGGGAGGTATTTTAAGCGCCTCACGGAGAGTATCCTCTTTCGATAAGTCTTCAATTGCCCAATTCAACCAGACACATCCCAAACCCATTTCATGAGCTGTAAGAGTGAGATTTTCTCCCGCCAGGGAGGCATCTATATATGCCAGATGACGCTCGTTTGGAGCATAATATGCCCGCACATCACTCAGCAGCACCAGCATACATGGTGCTTTCTCGGCAAATCCTTTCGCTCCAGATGCCAGACCAACAACCAGGTTGATTTTCTTTGAATCTCGTACAAAAAGAAAATGATGTGGCTGCCTGTTACAACTAGCCGGAGCCCACAGAGCAGCCTTAACAAGCGTTCGAAGTATGTCGTCTTCGACAGCTTTATCCGTCCATCGCCGAATAGAACGCCTCTCGAATGCGGTCGGTAATACATCGGCTTCACTTATAATATCAGTTGTTTCAGTCCCTAAATCGGGCAACCTCTCCAATGCATCAGAAAGCTCTTTATTCCAGTCTGTCAGATAATTAGTCTGATCTTGAGTCAGATCCGAATTGCCGGTATCTACGGTCATTGCAGCGGCATATTGTTTTAAAATAGACAGTGTCCACTTATAAAGAGTGCAATTTTGAGCTTTCGATGCACATAAAAAGTCCATCATAGCAATTACACGCTTCGCTTTGTCTCGCCCGAATCCAACACGTCTTTCAGGAAGCTGCAACCCCTTATCCAAAGCATGGGCATAGCGTCTGAGATCATATTCGAGCACTTTTAACTGATCCGGCTGCAGCGGAACCACATTTGTGGCCGGTTCAAGCCATGGTCGTGGCAGCAGTGTATATTGAAAGATAGAACGCTCGTGCTCATAATAAGATGAAAAAGCGTCCCGGCAACTGCCGCCGAGCAGTTGGATTAATCTGTTTTTCAGACGAGTTTTCAAGGATGTTTTTGTGTAGCCCATAAGTGGCCCCGATCAGTTCCTTGCTTCTTGCATAGTCGTTTTTATGAGCTTTACCGCACTGTTATATTCATCTCTGAAAATGACTCTTACAACGGCAATATATATGGTCAGACCAAAAAGCCCCAATATCAAAAGAACAAGTAAAGATGAGTTCGACTGCCCGAATTTCAAATATGCCAGCCAAGTCAAAATCCCTGCAGCTAATGATGACGTCAATGCCGGAATGATTGCCTTGACTGCTTCGATCGGATTCCACGCCAGCGTCTTAAAAGGAATAAGAACATACAGCCATACAAATACACCATTTGCCATGGCTGTGGCAAATGCCACACCGTTTATCCCATGTCTGCTCCCCAAATAGATTGCACTGATCAAAATCGGACTCATTGCTGCCGATACTTTGAAATTTACATCAGGCCTTCCCATAGCCGATATCAGAGTCAAAGCGGGCGAGCATACTGCCCTGCCCATGCCGTATATCGATATCAAACGAAATGCCGTAACGGCATCAAGCCACTTAGTCCCATAAACCGAACCTATGAAGAGCGGAGCAAGGGCCCATTGGATACAAACAACTGGAAATCCAACCAATGATATGATGGTCATCAGTCTCAGAAACATGTGCCTTGCCCTATCGGGATCGTTCTGAACGCTGGCTATTGTAGGGAAAAGCATACTTGAAATTGTGCCGGTTATATTAGTTACGATCCATGTGCCAAGGCCATAAGCGAAAGTGTATAGGCCGAGCAGCCTGCCGCCCATTAAACCGCCGACCAAAACATAGTCTACGTTCTGATTGACATAATCAAAAATGCCTGAACCGAATACATTTCGTCCAAAATGCCATAGTTTGGCTGCCAGCGACCACTTGACTTTCAGCCTGGGTCTAAACCAGGACAACTTCCACCTCAGAACAACAACAACAATTCCTGCTATTATGTGAGGATATACAAAACTCCATACACCTGCACCCGCTAAGGCCAGAACGATGGTAAATACAGCCACGAGCAGTCCTTGGACTAAAGTTATCTTGGTGCTTGTTTTGAACCGTAGATCCCTTCGCAGAAGGACGTCCATCGTGGTGCCGATAGGATTGATCAAATAATTAAAGCTGGCAACAAATATTATCAGTCTTACTTGAGGTTCATGATAGTATAATGCCGCAAAAGGAGCCACAGCATTTGAAAGAATGAATAAGCATATCCCACATATTACATCCATCCACCAACCGGTATTTGCATACTCATCGATATCGTCTCGCTGGTGAATTATTGCAGCTGCAAGACCTAATATGCCTAATATTTGAACCATAGCCAGAACGGTATTGGTCATTGCAACCAGTCCAAACTGCTCCGGCGCTAATACTCTTGCCACTACAATGGATGAAGCAAAACTTGTGATTTTACTGAATGCATAGCCGATTATCGACCATAGTCCGCCCTGGCGGGCTGCCTTGCCGATATCGGCAGGTCGTGATTCATCGGTTATAACTGGTTCTACACTCTGTTCCAAATCCATGCGTCCTGCGGTGAAATATGCTCTTCCTATTTATGTAGGAAATGGGTTATCGATATCCTGCTCAGCCGTTGCTTTGTCGGACTCTCCAGCGGATTTGGGCAGAGCGTCTTTATCGGAATCGCCGTGACCATTTCCATCACTACTGCCGGGGCCGAGCGCCGTATCGGGATTCACTGCTGCGGAATCCGCATAGTAGTGCGAATAGAAGTAGCAACTGTCGATATTTTCAGGTGAAAGCCTGTTAACCACTACTCCTAAAATGTTCGCCTTGGCGCGGCGCAGCAGGTCACGTGTTTGAGCCTCGGTTCCGCGCGGGACCATATTGGCCGAAACGACCATGATAACCGCATCGATCCAACTGGCAAGCATGGGGCCGTCGCTGAAGACAATTGCGCTCGGTGAGTCGAAGAGAACCAGATCACAGTGCTCTTCCAGCCGTTTGACCAGATCCTGCATCCTGTCCGACCCAAGCAGTTCAGACGGATTCAAAGGCTGCGGGCCTGCCGGAACGACTATGAGGTTTTCGACCTCCGTCTGCTGGAAGGCATCAGTCAGATTGCCCTTGCCCTGCAGCAGCGTGCTCAGTCCGGCCTCATTGGGAACCCCAAAAAACTTGTGAAGGCTCGGACGGCGCATGTCGGCGTCGATAAGAATAATCCTCTTGCCAATCTGCGCAAGAGCTATCGCAAGATTGCATATGGTCGTGGTGCCTCCCTGACCCGGGCGACCGGTCGCGACCATAAGAGTCTTGAAAGGAGTATCCCGAAGCTCGAAGAGTATATTGGTTCGCAAAATTTTATAGGACTCAGCCATCGCCGAGAGCGGATACATGTGCGTGAGCTTGGGAAGCATACCGTCTCTGCCCGTAAGTTTCGGAGTAAGACCGATGACAGGCAGTTCCAGCAGCTTCTCCACATCTACCGCGTTGCGCATTCTAGTGTCTATTGAATCGAGCCATACCACTGTTGCAATGCCGAGCGCCAGTGAGAGCAACAAAGCGTAGATCATCAGAGCCTTGCGAGATGGTCCCTGCACTATCGGGCCCGTCGCTTCAACCGCCCAGCTAAACGGTATGATCGAACCGGTTCGCGTTGACTCCTTCTCCGCTACGACAGCCTGATCGTATTTTTCAGACAGCATCTTGAAAGTGTTATCCGCCTGAGTGTATTCACTCATAAGTTCGGCTAACTCAGGCTCGGCTTTTGCAAGCTTATTGACCTGTTGTTTTGCCGCAGCGACGTTTGCGGACGCTGCCGCAAGCTTTGCTCTAGCGGTCGCCAGATCATATTGAGCCTGCGAGCGCCTCTTCACCAGTTCCTGGTGAATCTCGTTTATGGTCGGCATTCGATAACTGCTGCCTTCTCTGGCTATCTGGCTTTTCAGCATCGTCACGCNNGAGCCAGAGCGGCCTTATATGTGTCATGAGCGGGCTTATAACGCTGCGAAATAGCTCTCAGGTCGGCCTCTGCCTGGACGAGTTCATCCTGAAGTTTTTTCACTGTAGGGTTCATTTCGGAAGGCAGCGACTGCTCCGATACTAGCGGCTGAACTTTTAACTGAGCGTTTATGTCTCTAACGGCGGCCTGTGCCTCTTGGACAGCCGGTAGAGCCTCGCTTCGAGTATTTTCCAGTTCTGCAAGCGAGTTGACTGCTGTTTGAGTCTCGGTATCGACCGAAAGCACATTATGCCCTGTCTTATACTCGGCTATCTGCTGGCGCAGCTTGCTGAGATTGTTCTTTGCCTCTTCCTTACTCGTCAATAGGAACTTGGCATACTTGCGGACATCCTCACGGCTCTTGTCCTGATAGGATTTTGCAAAGGCCTGAGCAACAGCATTTGCCATATAAGGAGAATCATCACCGTTGGGCATTCTAACAATGATACGGATAATGTCTGTGGTAGTGCCGTTCTGGCCAATGCTTGGATTCTGAACCGGCGCTACCTCGAGAATATCGCTCCAATCCTGATATGCGAGCACTGTTCCTTTACTGGGCTCGACTCGCGTAATCTGCTTGTATGGCAGTTTTGCGGCCGTCTCCGCACCCATACTTTCAGCTATTTCCTGTTTCTGCTCACTTACCGGCAGGGCGAGAAAATCCAGCGCTGATTGATACACCTCATAGCTTTGGGCTAGTATGATCAAATTGCTTAAGATTACACCGCGATCAGGAGCCGTCTGGCGGTCGTCATTTGTAGCGGTAGTCGAACCACCCTGCATGACCTGGGCCGTAGGTGAGACAAGTGCAGTGCCTTCATAAACAACCTTTGGTTTCGGGGCCGCGACAGCAATCACGATAAGCGTGACTGCCACAATTCCGGCAATAATCCATGCCCTGGAACGAACAACTCTTATCAAATGCCAAAAGCTCATATTTTTCGCCTTTTATCGGTAAGATTGACCTCAACAGATATACTACGTCAACATTATACCACGACCATGCA
>DJHI01000084.1:572-5293 GCA_002431715.1 Armatimonadetes bacterium UBA5829 | reverse complement strand
ACCACGACCATGCACGCATTATCCCATTGAAAGTTCAACCGTAAAATACGGCTGCCAGTCACATATACGTTCCCGCAATCGTGCATTGGAAGCAGAGACACAAAAAAACGCCGCGCACTTTAGTCTGTGCACGGCGTCATGATCATTATTTTTATGCTATTTTAGTGTCTTTTGAATTTGCGCCTTGCAATTCCAATCAATGTCAGACCCATCGAACCAAGGAGCATCGTAGGCACCTCAGGAACGGGCGGCGGCGGTGTGAAATCTGTTGTAAAGAACAACAAATCCTGCGTCGCAGTATTGACTGCAAGATAGTACCCATGCGTTGACCCGTAACCTTCGTATGCATTTGCAACGGCATCCGAATAATAGCTGTATGCCTTCGCAGCTATTTGAGATTTGATTGTGCCACTGTAGTCACCCCAGATGCTTCCTAAGGCAAAATTGCCCATGTTGGCATCCTTGTTGATATCCCAGTTGTCACCATCTCTGATAGTCTCCCAAACAGCGATCTGCATCGCAGCTTTTTCGATTTTCATTGTCAGGGTGTCATCGGTACTTACCGTGTTTGTCCATGACGTATTATGCTGAGCCATATAAACAACTCTGTCCCACGCCGTAGAATCGATGACTGTAGTCGGGGTGCCATATGCTATGTCTGCCGACCATGTCTGGTTCCAGCTGATCGTGCCAAGCAGGTCAACGCACAGCATATTACATGATGTTGTTGTCTGCATCAGCGTGTCATAGATTCTAATGTAAACTGGGCCAATTGCTACGTCTTTAGAACTATAAAGGCTCGACCAAATAGTCCCATTGTAAGACGGGTAGTACTGGCTGTTATTTACTAACGTCAGCTGATAGCGTCCATCAGCCAACACGGCAGCACTTAAGGCCAGGATCAGAACAAGTGCACAAATTGCCAGTCTGGTAATCTTCATTTTTCCTCTCCTATCGTTGATGGTGCGAGTATATCAACATGCCCCTCTCTTTAAAAGAACAGCGGGCACGGTCGATATTATTATCCAGAGATCGAGCATGATTGATCTCTGCTCAATATACTGCATGTCCATGCGCACCCGCTCTTCATAAGAAGTCTCGCTGCGTCCGCATGTCTGCCACAATCCGGTAATACCGGGTGTAACTGTCTTAAATTGCTCAACGTTCGGGCCATATATCTCGACTTCATCGTGATGAATAGGCCTGGGCCCGACAAAAGTCATATTTCCAATCAGAACATTCAACAACTGCGGCAGTTCATCTAGACTGGTCTTTCTCAAGAACTTGCCCAAACCGGTAATGCGCGGATCCTCTTTGAGCTTGCAGTTGATATAGTATTCACTTTTTAAATCTTCGCTTTGCTCGAGTATCTTCTCGGCTCCATCCACCATAGAACGGAACTTATACATATCGAAACTCTTGCCGTTCTTTCCGATTACTCTTCTTCTGAAGAATACAGGCCCCGGACTGCCAAACCTTACCATAACGGCAATCAGCAAAAACAAAGGACTAGATAAAAGTAATATCCCGAACGCCAATGATATGTCCACTAGTCGTTTGACGAAAAAGTAGGCTAATCCAACGCCTTCGCATATCTTGGCAATTCTTCTGCGGCGTTTCTCTAAAGCAATAACTGCCGCGATCCCCACGGGGGCCAGAACACATGCAGATGCCTCAGGCACTGGATATTTTCCCAGTTGAGCTGCTGATACAGACCCAGCTGCCAGCAGGAAAATGACAGCCGCCAAAGTCAACCTGGACATTGCCCACCCCCTTTATAAAACTTGAAAAGCCACGATAATGTTATGAAGCTATACGAACGACCGATCCGCCCAAATCAGCCTCATCCATCCGTGGCCGGTATCAATAACTAGTTTAAGTTATTTATAGCACGAGCGTTTGCTAAAGTCAAGCTTGAATGCCTAATATAAGCATAAAACAGGTAATTCTACGAGCATACATCTATGATATTTATTCAATAAGACACATTTGGTTAATATATGTGCATATAATGCTCGTATGCAGATTTGTAGCTTTTGCGATGTGCCTGCCAGCAACAAAAGCTTTGACATATGACATAACGCAAGAAATATGCCGATGAGCCTGATAAAATTACGGGTTTTATCTGTTTTTGCAAGACCAGCTGCCGAGCATCGACAAGTTTACGAACTGCGTCACGCAAGAATGCATAAAACAAATAAGCTATGTTTCGACATCCTCCGTAATGCGATCTCTGTTGACCGGAGTTTTATCCTGCTTAGCAGCCTCCTCGGTGGAATCGGCAAGCAGTTCCTGCTCAGGTGACTCATCATCCTTATATCCGTGGAATCGGCCGTCATCCGCAGCATCGCGCTTCGCTGTAGCCAAATCCCTGAATAATGCTCTTAGGTCAATTACCCCTCCGATTGTAAACCATATGGTTGCCGGCACTGCTAATATACACGGCACAACAATCGAGTGGACGAAGTGGTACATAGCCCAGGCAGAATCGCTTACAGGATGTAGCAGATTGATTATGCTGAAAACTATGAAGAATGCGAACCAGACCAGATGCCATAAGAGGAGAAAGATAGCCAAAACCTTGTCGGACTTTGAAAACTCTTTAGTGATGCCGGCTATGCGAGCCACTACGCCGACGTATACCTCAGGCACATGATCCGTCTCGATTTTATATTTGCCTCTGTGAAGCAGTCGGGTCAGGTTATACGGTTCCTTGTTGTGCGATGTAATCAGCGAAATTATGCAATAAATCGTCAGGGAAGATACCATGGCCATAAACCAGAGCCACTGATTGTTGATCGGAAACTCATGGCCTGTACGCGCCAGATATACCTTAGGAAGGATCAGACCGCCGATGCCCATTGTTGCGCCTACTATCAGTGCGGCAAACGCGGCAGGTGTTGTGCCGCGTTTCCAATACAGTCCTCCAATTATTACCGCTCCCGAACCTCCGAGCCATATGGTACCTGTAATCGCAAAGAAGAAAAGAATATGCTCTGTGGGCTTATATAACAAGCTGAATATAAATGCAAATACAGCCACGCCTATAATAGATATTCGCAATAATTTGATATGCTGAGCGGTATCGATGGCTTTGTTTCTGATCGGCAGATATATGTCCTGGATAAATATGCTTCCCCAGGAGTGCATATACGTGTCATGACATGTAAATGAGAAGAAGAGGAATACCGTACCCAGTAGCCCCTTGATCGCCACAGGCAGTACATGCGCCATAACAATCGGCACCCTCATCTGTGACTGCACGTATTCATTGGGTATTTTAGCCAGCGCTGAACCGACTGTGTGCGCTTCATTTGCAAACTGCGGCAGCTTCATTACGGTTACTGCCATCAATCCCAGCAGACATATGCAGAGCCCTTGTGCAACTCCGCGCCAAGCCCCAATAATTCCGCCCATTTTCTGTTCGTGAGGCGTGCGAGCACAACTGAGAAAGCCTTGAGTGCCCTGCCACGACAAATGCGAGAAGAATGATCCGAAAATACCGATAAGATAATACCAGATGTTAAAATCATTGACTTTGCTCGTATGGAACGGATTTATCATCGACTCGTGTTTTGGAGCCATCGAAAGAGCCTGAACCATCTCAGGCCAGCTTATCTTTATCAAAATCGTAGCTGCAATAGTTAAAAACGCGAAACTGCAAAACATGCCCTGCACACAGTCTGTAACCATTACAGACACCTGTCCGCCCATGTTTACGAACGAAATAGCAAATGCGAGATCGACGAACATCACTAACGCAATCGTGGGGAATGCAAAGTCGATTCCAGGTAGATGGAAATGATCAGGCAGTCCACAGAAGTAGATAAAGAACCTGGCGGCAACCGCCGGAAATATTCCGAAGTTGACTACGCCGCTGGTCCAGCAGAGAATACCGGCAAAAATACGGAGTTTCCTCGAATAACGCATTTCCAGAAACTGCGCCATTGTCATTGCGCGAGTCTCTCTGAACCTGTAATACACCCACCCCGTCATCAGCATAATCGTGCCTACGGGGAGACTGAAATAACTCCACCAACTGGGCGAAAGCCCTCGTTTATAAAACAACTCGAACATCGCAATAAATGAGATGACACCGGTGGCTCCCATTCCATGCGAGATTGTCAACAGGTATCTACCTGCCACGCGGTTGGCCGACAAAAAGTCGGATATGCTCTTCATGTAGCGGCGCGTGGATAAACTGAAGGATCTCAGCACGATCACAGCCACTATCATGATCGACCAGTCGATCCAACTCAAATTAGTATGCATATGTTTCCCCTCTAATGCATATTGCGATATCTGTTAAGTTCAAGCAATTCGTCCAGCTTGATATTGCGTCCCTCGGCGATGGATTTGTTTGCGGCTATACCTATCATTGCTGATATTGCACCGGTATATGAACCCGACATATGCCCAAGCGGGTCGGGTAGGTCGTTTCTGAATATCATCCTTTGGAGTTTTTCATCGCCTCCGCCATGCCCTCCGCTTGACTTTGAAATTGAGTGACTTACCTTGTTGCCATCGCGGTCGAATACATCGAAACAATACGACGGCTCCCCGGCTCTCTCTCCGCTGTGATACTCTGCAAGCTCAAGACGACCCTCGGAGCCGTTTATACTGGCCTTGAAGCCCTCATAAGGGCTGTGTGCGATCAGCGAATAGCTCAGAAATGCTCCCTTTGAATAGCGGACATTGACGCTCATGGTATCTTCGATATC
>DJHI01000084.1:0-554 GCA_002431715.1 Armatimonadetes bacterium UBA5829 | reverse complement strand
CGCGCATACCCGGTGTCATTATATCCAAATAGAAACGGCAGTCCTGCTTGTAATCGCAGGTCAGGCAGCGTTCGCCATGCGGCTGTTTGTCACTGGTATAGAACCTGCGAGAACCGAATGCCATTACCTCTTCGGGTTCTTGATCTATCCACCAGTTTATCAGATCGAAATGATGGGTCGATTTGTGGACCAGGAGCCCACCGCAGTTTTCCTTGTGTCGATGCCATCTGCGAAAATAATCAGCTCCGTGGCGCGTGTCGAGAATATACTCGAAATCCACGTTATAAATTTCGCCTATAGCGCCGTCCTTTATAGCCTGCCTGATAGCTGTTACATACGGTGTAAAACGATAATTAAACGTGACAATAACATTCCTGCCGGTCCTCTTCTGAGNNTTCCATGATCGCCCTGCATTTATCGGCATTGATTGCCATCGGTTTTTCCAATACGACATCGACCCCGGACTCCATGCATTTGATCGCATATTCGTCGTGAAATCTGTCAACGGTCGCGATTATCGCGGTATCGGGTTTTGTTTCGGCGAGCATTTTGTT
>DJHI01000043.1:3775-6202 GCA_002431715.1 Armatimonadetes bacterium UBA5829 | reverse complement strand
CTTTGCCATATTAATTGCCTCCAAATAGTTGTCGGTTTTCAGTAGTCGGTTGGCATTTTAGTTCAGATTATCAGCAATCGTCAACCGACAACCGCGAACTGATAACCATATTTAACGAAAATGGAGCCCACAATGGGATTCGGACCCATGACCTCCTCTTTACCAAAGAGGTGCGCTACCCCTGCGCCATGTGGGCATACGACACCAAAAGTCCGGCCGCCAAGCCCTAGCTTGAAGCCGGACACTCAAAATATAAATGGTGGGGGGAATTGGATTCGAACCAATGTAGGCATCGCCAACAGATTTACAGTCTGCCCCCTTTAGCCACTCGGGCATCCCCCCAATATTGATTTTATATTTGGGATTTATTACTTATTATTTTGTTATTCTGGAGCCGACGATGGGACTCGAACCCGCAACCTGAGGTTTACAAAACCCCTGCTCTGCCAATTGAGCTACGTCGGCTCAGTTTAGCTCCATCAGCCTACGGCCGACTTTCTTTTTCGCTCTCTGCAGCGCGTTATCTATGGTTTTTGATGATTTGCGAAGCTTGTGAGCCATCTGCAGATAACTCTTCCCGTCCATATAACCTCGCAAAACGCCTCGTTCCAAACTACTCAGTTCGCGGGACGCTTCCATCCTTATGAACTTTATAGAATGACGCTGCATTAAGACCCGCTCAGGATCATTGACCCGGGAGTCCGCAACAATATCAAGCAAACACCCGCCATCGTCATCAATCGACCCATCCAGCGAGGCACAGTCACTCAAGATGCCGTGCTTAAACCTGTTCGCTGCTTTCACTGCCGTTATAATCTGCCGCGTTACACACAACTCGACAAATGAGCGGAAATGCGCATTCTTTCCGGCCTGAAAGTCGCGAATGGCCTTGAAGAGGCCGATCATTCCTTCCTGAACCACATCTTCTTGCTCGGCTCCGGTAAGGAAATATGATCGCGCTTTGCCCTCTACAAAGCCTCTGTACTTACTCAGCAGATATTCAGTTGCCTGAGGGTCGCCCCTCCTCGCAAACTCCACTACCTGCTCGTCCTCCAGCCTTGAAAGCCGGGACGAAACTCTTTCTACCGTGGGAGCCATATTCTCCTCCGTTTCCTGTTAGAAACGGAACAGACCGGCATTGCCGGGATTCGCGCTCACCCCCGCGGCAATTCACTCGATATATTATATTGGCTTGCGCACAACCTGTCAATACCCTCTTTAGCAGAGTTATCGGTATAATTTAATGCTGACCTGCAAGTATCTCCTGGTGAACCGGTTCCGCTGTCGAGGCCGATTCAATTTTGGTCTCATCGCGTCCCATGGCAATAATTTTTGGCTGAGCCGGGTAACGGTCTTTGGAAACAACCTTGGTAACTTCGCTTCCATCCGGCTGTAATTCTTTTCTATACACGGTGACACTCACTCCCCTGCTGCCTTTATCGATGACAGTCCCGGGGGCGACGGTAAGATCGACAATACTTTTAGCCGGTTTTGGCGGAGAATAGGCCACTGGCCCGGTAAATATCTTGATAGTCTTCTTGTCCTGAGCCGATCCGTAAATATCGACCGTTAGATTACCTCTTCTTATATCTGTCAGCAGGCATATCGACGATTCATTGGAATTCTCAAATCTGAAATCTCGAAGGCCGTAGGCAACCGTGGCATCACGGCCGGGTCCTACGTAAGGAACAGTGCGGGAATGAGGATATCGCTCAACGATACGCATTCCGGCAAGAAGAACCGCGTTATAAAGAGTAGAAGATACCTGGCAGATTCCGCCTCCTACACCAGGCTCCAGTTTGCCCCTCACGAAAATCGGGGCGTTTTTGAACCCTCTTTCGAGGTCTCTCGGCCCTACGGCCTTATTGTAGGAGAACTCCTCGCCCGGTTTTATTATAGTTCCATCAATAGCCTTAGCTGCCAAAAACAGGTTATGGCTTCGATCTCTCTTTCCCGGGTTGAAGGGCGTTGTAAATCTCGCAAGAAGTGTATCGATCTTGCGGGCATCTTCGGCGGTTACGTCCGGTTTATCCGCCACTATAGGCAGAGCAACAACCAGTTTACCTGCCAGAAGCGCGCTTGCAATAGTCTTCTTTGCGCGCTGCTCATCTAGCTTAATTCCCATACTGTCCTGTTTGACATCAAGGCGTCCGTCAACGACCCTTATCTTTGCATCAGCGTGGGGCCTGTTGGCTGCTCGGGCTATTTTTATGATTGTCTTTTCAATCTGTGTATCATTGACGGCGATTTCGGCTTTGAATCTCTTTCCGCCGCCCTTGGAGGTCAGGACGCACATTACGCGATTGAAGATGTTCCCTTTACGCCCGACGTCAAATGCTCGGTCGGCTGATTTTCTCCACTTCACTTGAGCGCCAAAGTCGGCAAATGTGCCGATCCAGCGTCTGTCCAGTGCGGTCAAGGTAATTT
>DJHI01000043.1:0-3762 GCA_002431715.1 Armatimonadetes bacterium UBA5829 | reverse complement strand
GATCTCTTCGCGGCCAAGCCGTGTAGTTTTCGACTCGCCTGCTCCCTTGTGAGACCACCGAGGCCGACACCTGAGACAGCGACTCCCTTGCACACACGGTCACCCGCACTGAATGACAGCGTAATACCGACCGCCGCGATTATCGGAACCGCTATTATGAGTGCAATCAGTCCTGCCTTACGACTCGCCCCGAATTTCAATTTAAGCCCCTTTTGGGTGATGTGTGTTGGGTCTTAGTTAATGGTCGGAAACGCCCACTCCCCAACACCTAATACCTAACACCTAATTTGTTTTGCGCCAGAGTGTGCCTGTCGAAGTGTCCTCAAGCACAATACCCTTCTCGCTCAATATATTTCTTATTTCATCGGCTCGGGCCCAGTTCTTGGAAACCCTGGCCTCTTCACGTTCTTTTATCAGCGCCTCAATCTCTGAATCCACGCTTGTCGCCTCTTCGGCGGCTTCGCGCAGTTTCAATCCAAGCACCTTGTCAAAATCATAAAGCGCATCCAGCACGCCGTATTCTTTACGCCTATCCGCCTCTCGAATCAGTTCTGAAACGGCAGCCATAGCCATCGGCATGTTGAGATCGTCGGATATCGCCGCTTTAAATCGATCCCTGTATTCTTCTACCCAGGGCTGCTCCTGTCCACCGATCTGTTTTGCACGCGCAACAAAACCTTTTAGACTCGAATACCCGGATGCAGCCGCATCCATCGAATCCCAGGTAAACTTCAATTTTGTACGATAATGCGCCATCAAGCACGCATAACGATAAGCGAGCGGATCATATCCCCTATCTATTAACGTCTGAAGCCGCACAAAGTTACCTTCGGATTTACCCATTCTTTTCTCGCCGCTGCCTTCGTAAAGATCGCCGACTACAAGGAAAGCCCCATGCATCCAAATGTTAACGAATTTCTTACCTGTAGCGCCTTCACTCTGCGCTATTTCATTGGGATGATGGACCCAGATATGGTCTTCACCGCCGGTGTGGATGTCCAGTGTCTCGCCGAGGTATTTCATGGACATAGCGGAGCACTCGACATGCCAGCCGGGGAATCCGACTCCCCAGGGTGAATCCCATCTCATTAAGTGATTCGCAAATCTGCCGACCGCTTTAAACCAGAGAGCAAAGTCCGCAGGGCTCCGTTTATCCGGGTCTTCCTGAACCTCATCACGGGCCGCTGTGATCTTGTCTTCAAGANNNNAAACAGCTTGGTCGGTCTCGTATGCATGCCCGCACTCGATCAACTTTTTGACAAGCTCGATCATATCATCCACATGCTCGGTCGCGCGGCATTTTACTGCAGGGCTTTGAATATTCAGCGCTTCGAGATCGGTGAAGAACACCTCTTCATAGTAACGGGCGATATCCCAGATATCTCTGCCTGACTTGAGCGCCTCTCTCTCCATCTTGTCTTCACCCATATCAGCATCGGATGTAAGATGGCCGACATCGGTGACATTCATCACCTGAGGCACTTCATAGCCGTAATACTCAAGCGTTCTTCTAAGGATATCGGCAAATATGTATGATCGGAGATTACCGATGTGAGCGTAATTATATACTGTGGGGCCGCATGTATACATCCTCACCTTGCCAGGTTCTACTGGCTCAAAGCTTTCTTTTTTACGGGTAAGAGTGTTATACAGACGCAGATACATCCTGATCCCCTTTCTCAATTTTCTGTACCTTTTCCTCGAGAGCTTCTATCTTGTCCATCATCGACTTAATCATTTCCATCTCAGGGTCGAATTCGCGACCATGTGTTAGCGGCACACGAACGCCGTCCTGCATCACTACGCGCCCAGGGATTCCCACTACAACACAATTGGCAGGAACATCTTTGACCACAACCGCATTCGCTCCCACCTGGACGTTATCTCCAAGGGTAATATCGCCCAAAACCTTAGCTCCTGCGCCGACAACTACATTGCTACCGAGTGTAGGATGCCGCTTTTTCTTCTCAAGGGTCACACCACCGAGCGTGACTCCATGATAGAGCAGACAGTTTTCACCGACCTCAGCGGTTTCGCCGATTACGACTCCCATACCATGGTCTATAAAAAAGCCCTTTGCAATGGTAGCTCCGGGATGGATTTCTATACCTGTTATGAAACGGTTTATCTGCGAGACCAAGCGTGCGGCGAATTTCAATTTGTGACGCCACAAGAAATGCGCCATTCTATGCCAGGTGATGGCGTGCAGCCCGGCGTAAGTAAGCACCTCCCACGCATTACGCGCGGCAGGGTCATTGTGAAAGACTGCTCTCCAATCGGCTCGAAAGTTATCGAACATAAGCTCTCACTAAAGAAAAGACCCTTCGCTGCTGCGAAAGGCCCAATTTCACACGATGAGTATAGCATGTCGGCTTTCGTTTAGCAAGAATTTGACCGGCGGTACTTTAATGCAAGCCCAAAAAGTCCGCACAGGCCGCTAAGGATCGCGATAACTGAAGAAGGCTCCGGCGTAGACATAGGTGTAGCAACTAACCGAAGGGCTATCGCACTTCCGTCGTAGGCAAATGATTTCATTGGCGCCATTGTTTGCCCGGGCTGCCAATCCCACAGCTTTTCAGCACCATGCCACAGCGCTAGAGATTGCAATCCCCCATCATAATCACCCACGAAAATTGGATGTTCGGGTTCTACATTAGGAGGGAATTTCCCATTGTAATAAGGGTTAAGTGAAAGCGAATAAGCCATTAGATCAATTGTTCCGGGCTCCGTTGCCGTCAACCAGATATTCCAGACCTTTGCAGTGTCTTCAATGGGAGATCTGTAATCGTAAGTAAGTACCTTCCCATTGACCAGGGTGTATGCGAATGCATTTTTAGTATCATCATAGACTATTGCCAACATCCCATCCGGTAAACAATCCTCGGGGCCGACCCAATCAATTGCATCCGGCTTTGTCCCAAAAGATGAGTTTATCGGCAGGCTGTCATTTATAGATACGCCGAATGATATATGCCAGTTAGGGTCAGGCCCGGCATGTACTGCACATGTCGACATGATAATTATAATTACAGCTAGAAACACTCGAATGAATGCCATTTACTTCCCTCCGGTATATTAAGGCTCAGTTAGAATATCGGCAAAATCAGTTGTGTCATAAAGCGCTTTTCATATTTCCTGTCTCACGATACGCAAATAAGTGCAGGAAGACGACTGTGGCTTGGTTAAGTAACACCAAAATATGTTGAGTGGATTGCATTCCTCTCACGATTATATTGAGGAGACAGATGATATCCTGCGACACCTACTCGTTAAGAGACTATTTCAAAGATGGAAAAATAGACTACCTGAGTGTGCCGAAGCTTCTTAAAGACCTCGGTATTACCGGCGTCACTTACAACCAGTTGTGGATGAAATCGTATGATAACGATTATCTCGATCAGATCAAGCAAGCATGCACTATGGTCGGCGTCAAAATCACAGGGTTCATCATAGAAGGCAATCTTGCAACCGATGATGAAAAGGCCNNGCCTATAGTGCGAATCAACCTCGGCACTACAGGTGACATAGAAAGAGACAAGACGATTGGCGTTCAGCGATGTATTGAAGCTTTCAACAAGCTCATACCTCTTGCCAAGGAACTTGGAATCAAGATCACTATAGAAAACCACGGCGGGGTGAGTAAAACTGCCGATATGATCCTCGATGTCATAAAGGGCACTGACCCCCATTGGGTTGGGTCATGCCTCGACTTCGGCAACTGGGCAGATGATGTGCGTTACTCTGAAAGTGAAAAGCTGGTTC
>DJHI01000271.1 GCA_002431715.1 Armatimonadetes bacterium UBA5829 | reverse complement strand
TACCACCCTGGCGCAGTACTTTTTCTTGCCGTTTAAGCTCATAATCCACACCCATATATACGGCTCGGAAGGAGTTCAGGTTTTTGATCTCTGTCTTGGTGCCGAACTCGACCTGGCCTTTGGGTTTAATGGATATATTCGGCTCGCAGCGCATGCTCCCCTCTTCCATCTTCACGTCGGATACACCCAAATAGAGCAGAATCTGACGCAGGCGCTGGAGATATTCTCGCGCTTCCTCAGCAGACTCGATCTGATCGTAACCAGGCGGAGGCGGGTTGAGAGTTACGATTTCCATAAGTGGAACACCGCTGCGATTATAGTCGACCAAACTCTTGCCGCCCTCGATGTGGAGCAGTTTGCCTGCATCCTCTTCCATATGCACGCGCCGGATTGCGATTTTTTTGTTCTTTCCTTCGGCGTTTATCTCTACATAGCCGTACGAGCCGAGAGGATTATCATACTGCGAAATCTGGTAGTTCTTCGGCAGGTCGGGATAGTAATAGTTCTTTCTGTGGAATATGCACTGCGGAGCTATCTGGCAATTAAGCGCAAGCGCAGTCTTTGCCATCAGTTCGATTGCACGCTCGTTTACCACAGGTAGACTGCCTGGCAGCCCCAAACAGACCGGGCAGCAGCGAGTGTTGGGATCGCCCCCAAACTCTACTTTACATCCACAGAACATTTTAGAGTTGGTCTGGAGTTCTACATGGACCTCCATACCGATTACAGGCTCATACTCAACCATAATGCATCCAATTTGATAATTAGTATTTTGTATTTGATATTTTCAGTATCTAGGCTGATTGGCTTTTACGGTTTTGATCGATGCTATGAGAATCGAGGTCAGTTCTCGCGCCTCCTGCATCAATGGGCGAAGGTTTTCAATCCTGCACACCCCGCCCTCGATCAAAAGCTCCATCCAATAAAGCGCTTCATCGGCCTCTTCAGCGACTACGCCCAGTTTCGACGCAAAATCTGCTCGTGATCTCGCCAAACACGCCGACCGATAATTCGCTCCGACCGAAGTTCCACACCTTACTAACTGCTTTGCAATTACATTTGTTTCAACCGTTCGCGGCAGCCCCTGCACCGTCCGTATGACCCCCAGCGCGAAGAGCTTGGTCCGCCTTTTCATATCCGTAGCTTCCATGCCTATATTGCCTCCTGCTTTTGCCGCAAATACAGCACTACATCGGCAATATAGAATTTAAAATAAACCCTACAAAATGTCAAACATTAGGTTTTTTCTTGTGATTATCGGTATTTTGTTCGTAAGTATATGCTACCCGGAGAAGCGTTTCCTCGTCCAATCCCTTACCCATTATCTGCATTCCAATGGGCATTCCATCTTTGAACCCGCATGGTATCGAGATCGCCGGAATGCCTGCAAGGTTCACAGGAATGGTGCAGACATCAGCCAGCTTCATTGCAAAGGGGTCGTCTACAAGCTCACCGATGCCGAACGCAACCGTGGGTGATGTCGGAGTTATAAGGACATCGAACTCCTCGAAAGCCTTTTCAAAATCCTGCCTAAGAAGAGTGCGCACCTTCTGCGCCTTAAGGTAATATGCGTCATAATAACCCGCGGACAATGCATAAGACCCGATCATAATTCTCTGCTTGACCTCAGGTCCGAAGCCCTCTTCGCGCGTCTGCTGGAACATGGATATAGTATCTTTCGATTTCTCGCTTCTGTGACCGTATCGCACGCCGTCGAACCTTGCAAGGTTCGATGAGCACTCAGCGGGAGCGATTATATAGTAGACCGGAAGGCCATAATCGACGCTGGGCATGCTGGTTTCTTTATATTCCGCGCCGAGACCTGCTAAAAGTTCGACTGCATCTCGAATCGCCTTTGCAATATGGGGGTCGGTTCCCTTGCCGAAAAACTCCTTTGGAATACCGATCTTTAAGCCCTTCACATCCTCAACAAGCGACTTTGTGAAGTCTGGAGTTGGAATATCCAGAGATGTGGAGTCGCAACTGTCATTACCGGATATTGCGTTCATAACTAATGCACAGTCTGTGACATCCTTGGTAAGCGGACCAATCTGGTCGAGAGATGACGCGAAAGCAATCAAACCATATCGGGACACGCGGCCATAGGTCGGTTTCATTCCTACGACTCCGCAGAATGACGCGGGCTGTCTTATGGAACCGCCGGTATCANNTCGTCAGCCGCGACTGCGGCAGCCGATCCGCCGCTGGAACCTCCGGGAACTCTTTTCAAATCCCATGGGTTGTGAGTGATGAAAAGACCGGAGTTTTCAGTGGATGAACCCATAGCGAACTCATCGAGGTTGGTCTTGCCCAAGGTGAGCATGCCTGCCTCAGCGAGCTTGTCGACAACAGTCGCGTTATAAACCGGTTTGTAATTGTTGAGTATCTTTGAAGAGCATGTGGTAAGGATTCCGCGTGTGCTCATATTATCTTTAATTGCGCCCGGCACGCCTGTAAGCGGGCCGATTTTTTCACCGCGAGATATCGCCGCGTCAACGGCTTTCGCCTGTTCGAGTGTCAGCTCAGGAGTTGTAGTGACATATGACTTAACCCGATCATCGACATCGCTTATCGGGCGAATATAGCTCTCGGCTGCTTCAACCGCGCTGATCTCTTTTTTGGATATCAGACCGTTAATCTCATGGGCCGTCAGTTCGTATAGNNAAAACAATTCTCCGCCACTTTCGGCCCGTTCGCGACTACTTCCTCAGCGGGAAGCGAAGGTCGGGCTTCGTCTTTGCGAAAGACGTTTGAGACCGGAATCACGTGCGAGGTCGGCTCGACTTCGTCGGTGTTAATTTCCTGCAGTGTCTGAAAATTCTCCAGCAGACGATTTATATGCCCGGTGAGTTTTTCTTTTTCCTCTTCGGAAAGCTCCAGCCTGGAAAGATAAGCTACGCTTTCGATGTCTTTTTTGGTGAGTTCCAAAACCAAAATCTCCTGAGTCTAAGTAATTCACGGTTGGTC
>DJHI01000248.1:18731-19600 GCA_002431715.1 Armatimonadetes bacterium UBA5829 | reverse complement strand
CTGCACCAGTCGGCAGGGTCCCCTCCTCCATATTGAATCCAGTATGTATCCGGCTCGCCCTGCAGATAACGCGGGTCTGAATTTTCGTAAAGCATATCCAGCATCAGCTTGCCATCGAACTTTCGGAATTCAATGTGGTGGTTATGGTATGTCAAAGTGATCCCCGCTTCACTCATTACTTTTCCCGAATCATTCAACCTGGCGGCAAGAGACTCGACATCTGACAAGTTCTTAAGCTCTACACCACTCGGATGGGGATATGCTGTATACACGCAGTTAAGCCTTTGCAAATGCTCTACAACTTTTTTCGGCTCGTCAAGAATCGTTTTGCCGTCTTCATGAGTCGCGCAGCAGACCAGGCCTTCGCCGTCGAGAATTTTCACCAGTTGGGCGTCATCGATGGGGCCAAGTCCACTCAACTGAACGGCTTGATATCCGATATCACTGACTTTTTTAAGCGATTTGGCGATATCGCCCGGAGTTTTCAGATAATCCCTGACTGTATATAGCTGCGCTGCTACCTGCTTTAATTTCATTGTGCTATCTCCAGCATTGCTTCGAATTCTTTGACATTGCTCGCTCGTGAAAGGCCTTCATCGCGGGATACAAGACCCTTTTTAACCAGCGCGGCCAAATACTGATCGAGGCTCATCATTCCCTGCCTGCCGCCTGTCTGAATCATGGAAGCGATCTGGAAGGTCTTTGCCTCACGAATAAGGTTGCGAATAGCGGTAGAGTTTACAAGGGTCTCGAATGCGGCTACTCGTCCACTTCCGTCAGCTCTTTTCAGCAGGTTCTGCGAACAGACGCCTATCAGATTGTTAGCCAACTGCATTCTGATCTGAGCCTGCTGGTATGTAGGGAAGACG
>DJHI01000248.1:18482-18703 GCA_002431715.1 Armatimonadetes bacterium UBA5829 | reverse complement strand
TCCTGCCTGAGAACATATTTCAATGCGTTGTTAAACGATAAAGTATCGGTTCCAAGCTCTCTCTGGTTAACTATCGACATCTTGCATTGATGCACAAACTCCACCGGGTCTTCAACGGTCATAATGTGTTCTGATCGGTTCGAGTTGATGTAGTCGATCATTGCGGCCAGAGTAGTTGATTTTCCAGAACCGGTCGGGCCGGTAACAAGCACCATTCCTCT
>DJHI01000248.1:16927-18468 GCA_002431715.1 Armatimonadetes bacterium UBA5829 | reverse complement strand
CCTTTCAGCAAAATACTGGCAGACAGGAGGAAGATTCAACTCGGCCATTGTCTTTACATTGGTGGGAATGGCTCTCATAACTACAGAGATAAGACCGCGCTGCTGCATAACATTAGTTCTGAAACGGGAAAGGCCGGGAATCTCATAGGCCAGGTCCATTTCCAACTCGTCCTCAAAACGCTTCTGCTGTCTTTCGCTCATAATGGAATAGGCCAGGGCCTTTGTATCCTCGGGCGACAATACCGGGTAGTTCTTGTCCGGCGTAAGATCGCCATAAACCCTGAACAAAGGATGGTTATCAGCTTTAATATGCAGGTCTGAACCGTCACGCGAAATGAGCAGCTTCAACAGCTCATCAACAAAATCGATATTCATTGTATGGCTCATTTCACCACCCCTTGCATAGCCTTAGCAGCCATTCGTTCTAATTCACGAGGATTGGAAGACTTGGAAATCGCATCATCATAATTCACTACACGGCGCCTTAAGAGACCGACAAGATACTGATCCAGCGAGATCATTCCGTAGTCTCCACCCGCCTGAATGTCTGAATAAATCTGGTGGGTCTTACCCTCTCGTATCAGTGACCTGATGGCAGGAGTAGCGACCATGACCTCAAATGCCGCGATTCGTCCTCCCTGAGCGTCGACTCTCGGCAGAAGCTGCTGTGAGATAACAGCCTGGATAGTTACCGAAAGCTGCATTCTGATCTGGCTCTGCTGCTCTGGAGGAAAAACGTCGATTACACGGTCGATAGTCTGCGGAGCGTCGGTAGTATGCAGGGTTCCGAACACAAGGTGGCCTGTTTCCGCAGCGGTGATAGCAAGAGATATCGTTTCAAGGTCTCTCATTTCACCGACCAGAATTACGTCAGGGTCCTGTCTTAAAACGTGCTTCAGCGCCGCAGCAAATGAATGAGTATCCAGTTCCAACTCACGCTGATTGACCGAGCATTTCTTATCCTGATGGACAAATTCGATAGGATCTTCAACTGTGATTATATGTGCTTTTTCATGCTCGTTTATGTGGTTAATCATTGCAGCCAGACTGGTCGATTTTCCCGAACCGGTAGGCCCCGTTACTAGAACGAGTCCTCGCGGTCTTAGGCATATTTCTTTTGTAACCTGAGGAAGACCGAGATCATCTATTGTTTTAATCTTGATTGGGATAGCTCTTAGAACCGCCCCGACATGGCTGCGCTGTCTAAAGCAGTTAACGCGGAATCGAGATACGCCTTTCAGTTCGTATGAAAGGTCGAGCTCCATAAACTCTGCCAGGCGCTTACGGCGCTCCTCGCTGAGAATTGGAAAAACAATATCTTCGACTTTCTCAATGGGCGGAAAGTCAGTCCTTGTAAGCTTTCCGTGTATACGCATAATAGGCGGCTGTCCTGCGCACAGATGCAAGTCTGAGCCGGACCGGTCTACCATCTGTTTTAAGAGCTGATCAATGAATAGTTCTGCCATCGGCAAATAACCTCTTCTGAGTTATTCACAACATAAGGCCGCAAGCCACCAAAAGTGGGATGCGACCTCTTGTAA
>DJHI01000248.1:16116-16900 GCA_002431715.1 Armatimonadetes bacterium UBA5829 | reverse complement strand
TTTTATTTTAGTTCCAAATCAGCTAATCTGCAAGCTTAATCATTGAGTTAAGATTGTAAGCGAATACTTTTTGACTGTCTTCTATGTCCTGCGCATCATCTGTTTTAGTTCCGTATAATTTCCCGCGCTTGCAAGAGCCTCTTCCTCTGAGATGATGCTTGCTTTATAATATCGATCCAGGCACTGGTTCATTGTCTGCATTCCCCAGTATTCGCCTTCGGATATGGCTTGATATATCTGGCTTGATCGGCCCTCCTCAAGCAGCTTACTGACTGTCGGATTGGCGATCATTACTTCAACCGCTGCTATACGCCCCGGCTTGTCAATCCTTGGCACCAGTTTCTGTGAAACCACGCCTTTCAAAGATACGGATAAACGCGTACAGACCATCATCTTATCGTGCGGAGGGAACATATTCATTATTCTATCGAGAGTCTCAGCCGCGCTGCACGTATGAACTGTTGAAAACACAAGGTGGCCTGTCTCGGAAGCCGCAAGCGCGACATTCATCGTTTCGACATCTCGCATCTCACCAATGAGAATCACATCAGGACTCTGCCGAACCGCATATTTGAGCGCATCAGTAAATGAATCGGTGTCTATTCCGACCTCACGCTGGCTGACTATCGCCTGTTTGTCCTGATGAACGAACTCGATAGGGTCTTCCACGGTAATTATGTTGCATTTACGGTTATTATTTATGATGTCTATGAGTGCAGCAAGTGTTGTAGATTTCCCGCAGCCTGTAGGTCCGGTCACGAGGACCAGTCCCTGTCTCTGTTGA
>DJHI01000248.1:0-16101 GCA_002431715.1 Armatimonadetes bacterium UBA5829 | reverse complement strand
CCTTCCGGGAGTCCCAACTCGTCCAGACCTAATATTTGCAGAGGAATCGTTCTGAGCACGATGCCTATAGTACCGCGTTGATAGTAAACATTAGCTCTGAATCTGGCGATACCTTCCAATGTAAAAGCCAGATCAAGCTCATGGCGTCTCTCAAACCTGCCGATCTGCTCGTGCGTCATTATGCCGTAAGCAAGCGCCTCAGTATCAGTACCCTTCAGCACTTCGTACGAGTCTAGTGGAACTACAATCGAGTTAAGCCGCATCATCGGCGGTGATCCGACTTTCAGAAATATATCCGACGCACCTGCCTGTGCTGCTTTGGCTGCTAGCTCTTTAATATCCATTCATGTTTCCTCACAAGTCGATCTTACGACGCCTACATATATATGCTGCCATAAAATACGCCGACATCGAACCAAGCAATGCAATAACTATAATGAGGATAATTCTCATCACCGGTGATAAGCCGGTTTGAGATGCAGCGGATTTATTAGAAGATACATATTGCAGTGGCAGTTCGGCCTTTTTGAAGTCATTTTCCTTGACTTGAACCGAATACTGGAAAGAATTCCCGCTCGCCTTGAATTTGACTTTAACAAAATTGTTCTCGAAATCCTTTAGCCCTGCAAACTTAAATGATGACATTACCAGATAATTAACTTGGATATTGTCGAAGCGCTTGAACGCATCGATAAAAGGCTCAATAGGCAGTAAACCATTTCGAGTGTCTACAATTAGGGGAGTCTGGAAACTGATCNNGATGTAGTCGGTTTTGCACCTGGGCTATTAGCGGTATCTGTTGTGATTTCATATTTCCCTACTTGCCATTTTGTTGCTTTAACAAGTGCCTTCAAATCTACTTCAGCTGTTTTATCAGACACTTCGGTTGTGTACTGAACGGACACACTCTCTTGCGGAGAACTCCCACTCAATACAAGCACCAAAACATCGGGACTTTTCAGCTTTGCATCAGTCGCAAACGAGGTGCTGGAAATACAAGCAAGCAGAGTAACTATGAGTAGTGGTAGATAAGCCTTACAACTTTGAGTGCGTAAATATGAATGGAATGAGCGATGATGGATCACTTGATTTGCCTGTTAGTGGAGAGAATGGTGGAGCTGAGGGGACTCGAACCCCTGACATCTACACTGCCAGTGTAGTGTTCTCCCAACTGAACTACAGCCCCACTGCATTTGACGCAGTTATTATACCACGTCACTGAAAATCATTGCAAGGTATATTTAGCCCGCCTACTTTTTTCATCATAAAGTGGAACATTAGGGCCTGTAATACGGTCTATCAACCAGGTGTAAATGCGAGGCAAATTACGTTGACACAACCTAGTGGGTGTGTTAGCATAATGCTGAGCTAGAATTACTCAGGGAAAGGATGGTGTATGAGGTAGCCGTAAAAAGGATTTTAGCACTATTGATTATTTAGTAAGTTATGATGACTACCTAAAATGTTTATGAGGAGAAAAACTATGAAAGGTCGCAGAGGTTTTACGCTAATTGAGCTTTTAGTCGTTATCGCGATCATCGCTATTTTGGCCGCGATTCTTTTCCCGGTCTTTGCAAGGGCCAGGAGAAATGCTCAGACATCGAGCTGCGCTTCCAACCTGACTCAGATAGGAAGAGCGATTAAGATGTATCTTTCCGACTGGGAAGATACTTATCCAACTAATTATAATACTGCACCAAGGGGTACATCTGGAAAAACAGTTGAAATGCCATTATCTGTTAATAGTGGAACCACTTCTGGTACATACGGAGAACCAGGTGCTCCTAAAATTGATCCTACAACAGGAAAAGCAATACGGTTTGTCGGTATCAGCGCTGCCAGTTCCAAAACGCCTAACAACGCAACATCAGGTCCTAACTGGGTTGAAGCGCTCTACAACTATATTGAAGTTGCTACTATCATCGACGATCCTTCCAGCGTTTGGAAATGTCCATCTGCGGCCGTTAAATCTAGAAATGGGACATACGGTCTTGTATCATATGTTTTCAATGCATGTCTTGTTGAAGTCGGAGAAAGTGCTATAGCATCTACTTCGAATCAATATATGGTGCGTGAGGAAGATGGAATGACTCGTTCATCAGTAAGACCAAACAATTATAAAGGATTTGTTGGAAACTCGACTGATTGGTCGATGGATGGACTGCTCCCTGCATATACGTTCCTTAATGAACAGACGCCTTCTACTTATAATCCAGCCGTTAACCCAAAACTGCATGCCAATGGATCACATATACTTTTTGCCGATGGTCATGTTAAGCTCTTTGATCTTACTTACTATCCAGAAAATCCAGCACAATGCACAGATTCTTCCGACCCTCGCAATGGTCAGTGGTTCAATTATGTGGATGGGGATAAGGCATTTACTATCGCTATTACACCATCAGGATCTTAAAGACAGAAATATCACCAGTTAGGGGAGGTGATGCCGGCAGAAATGCAGTCTTTCTTATATATATGTTTTAAAATTCGATGTGCGAAAATTATTAGGAGGTAGTTTTATGCTTGCACGAAGAAAAAGCGGTTTTACGCTTATCGAACTTTTGGTCGTCATAGCGATTATAGCCATTTTGGCGGCTATTCTGTTCCCTGTTTTTGCCCGCGCAAGAGAAGCGGCAAGAAAATCTAATTGTCAGAACAATCTTAAGAGTTGCGCGGTAGCACTTCAGCTCTACTATGGCGATTATGATTCTACACTTCCCTCTTCCTATGCTGCTATTAAAGAAGCTAATAGACCTGCAATATCGTCAAACGGTGGAAATCAGTGGGCCAGCTATACTACTCAGGCAACAACATTTATGACGAAACGTGGAGAACTTCCACCGAAGGAAAACACAACTTATGATGTTCAGACTTGGGCGCAGATGCTTTATGGACATATGAAAAGTAAGGATATATTGTTCTGCCCATCTGACTCAAATACTGCAAATGATACAGATCCTCAATTATCTTATTGGTATAAGACTGCTGCAGACAGAGCTTGGTGGAATGGCAGCAAAAAAGAAGGTAATTTTGGCTATAATGCAGATCAGATGATATTCTACGAACACAAGGCATGGCACTTCGGTGGCGATCCTTGTAGAGATGAAGCTCAGATCAACGTTGCTTTTATGGATAGTCATGTAAAAACAATCACACTCAAGAATAGCCAGGGGTCAACTGTTACAAGTGATCTAGTTGTAACATTTGCTGGCGAGCCTTGCTATTACAACTACGATCTCACGAACAATCCAACTAGCACAGAAACTGGCGAGAAATATGATCCAACAAATTATGGTGATAAGTTCTAGGAGTTGGAATATCAACCGATTTATTGGTTGACCTATTATAAGGCGGACTCGATATCGAGTTCGCCTTTCTCACTTTAAGGATAGAGTCATGGACAAAACGAAAGAATACGATGTAATAGTCGCAGGTGGCGGGATGGCAGGTTGCGCGGCCGCTATCGCATCTGCTGAATCAGGCTGCAAAACACTATTGATCGAAAATTTCGGTTTTCTTGGAGGATGGGGAACTGCGGCTCTTGTTAACCCGTTTATGTTCCATTGGGCTTCAGATGGCAAGATTCTAATTAAAGGCCTGTTCGAAAAAATCAATAACGCCATGGATTCTGCCGGCGGAATGCTGGCAAATACATTTGATACAGAGGCATTGATTTATCTCCTTCAGGAGATGGTGTTGGCGTCAGGCGCAGAGCTTAGGTTCCATACACTCTGCGAGAAAGCTAACACGTCTGAAGATGGGATATTTGTACACGCGATTTCTAAATCAGGCGATCAAGTCTTTCAATGTAAAAGATTGATAGACTGCTCAGGAGATGGTGATCTCGCGGTATCACTGGGTGCTAAGTATGAGTCCGGTAACAGTAAAGGTCTTCCGCAGGCTGCAACTCTGATGTTCGATGTCGGCGGTGTAAATCCTGAAAAGCTGCTTTCTTACGTAAAAGATCGCCCGGATCAGATGCGATTTCCAAAACTGCCGAAGGACGTTGATATTGCCAAGCTTGCAAATGAGGTTTATTCTGTTGCAGGCTACTATGATCTCATAGAGAAAGCGAAGCAGGCAGGAGATTACGATGTGCCCGGTGATATGATCTTCTTTAACTGCCGGCCACACAAGGGCGAAGTAACTTTTAACACTACTCATATCGGAAATATCGATGGCACAAATGCTGATGATCTCACACGCGGTGAAATAGAGGGCAGACGGCAAATGATGTCCGTAGTCCGATTTGTCAAGAAATATGTGCCCGGCTTTGAAAACTCCTATCTTCTCCGCAGTGCGGCACATATAGGTATTAGAGAGACAAGACGCATCGTCGGTGATTATAAATTCTGCGGTTCCGATGTTACATCGGCACGCAAGTTCGATGATGGAATTTGTCGTCTTGCATATCCTATAGACATTCACTCAGGCGAAGGAGAAGGCTATACGAAAGAAGAAGCTGTCAAGGTAGAGAGGATTCCTCCGCATGGTGATTGGTATGAGATACCTTACAGATGCCTGATACCAAAGGGGATTGACGGAGTGTTGGTTGCCGGAAGGTGCGTATCGAGCACGCAAGAAGGCAATGGAGCAATAAGAATTATGCCGTCGTGTGTGGCAATGGGTGAGGCGGCCGGAGTGGCCGTAAGTCTTTCACTCAAACATGAAGTCTCTTTACGAGATATAGACATTAAAGAGTTGAAGAATACATTGAGACGGCGTGGTGCACTGGTCTAGTTGTGATTTATGCAGCGAGCGGCAGTTCGTTATCTTCCGATTCTTGAGCCATCCATCTGGATGTGAAATATTCTTCCCGTCCCACATGGCTTGCAAGTTCATCAAGTGAAGAATATAATCGGACACAATTGCCGAATCCGCCCCTAGACAATATCGAGCTCACCGGGTCTGAAGCTACGACATGCACACAGAACATAGGTCCGAGCGACCTTAATACATTTATAAGACCTGTAGCACTTTCAATGGTATTGAGCTGCAGGCCGGCAATATCAAGCACAAGTGAAGAAGCGCCCTGATCGCGGAAACCTGCGAGGATTCCAAGAATGGCTTGGTCATGTGAGGTACACATCTGACCTGAGAGAGACACTTTTATTACTCCAAGCAGCTCTCCCACGGATATAGATAGTTCCTTATTCGACATGATCCTTGCTCCTTCTAATGCTTCAGACATTGTTAGTAATTCTTGTAACCAATATTCATTATTGGCGCGTAAATGCGCCGGCTGTAGCACTTGAAATGCCCATTACTAAAAAAACAGAACCAATTATTGACCAGAAAAACTCTTTGAATGATCTTACGAACACTCAATGGATGATCGAGACAAAGAGTGTCTGGTTCAGCAAACCACCACAAAGAGACAAACTTAAGGCTCAGCACCCTGCTACATTCGCCGAGACTGATATTGTTAGGCTGATCGAATTTTTCACAAAACGCGGCGGTAAGGTTCTGGACCCATTTGTGGGAAGCGGCTCCACACTCATTGCATGCTCTCAATGCAGCCGTATAGGAACAGGGGTAGAGCTTATACAAAGGTGGGCAGATACTGCACGAAATCGGCTTGAGCATAAGAAGCCCGATCCTCTTCAAACCGTCCTTGAAGGCGATGTCAGAAAGGTGTTGCCTACTCTTTCCGACTCTTCATTCGATTTTGTGGTCACAAGCCCACCCTACTGGATGATTCTCCGCAAGGACAATGATCATAAAGTAAAGGCTGAACGAAAAGCAAAAGGTCTAGAGACGCGTTACAGTGATGAAAAGAATGATCTGGGTAATCTAGGCTCCTATGAGGAGTTCCTGAAAGAACTCAAATCAGTTTTTATCCAATGCAGCAGAGTGCTAAAAAAGAAGAAGTACATGTGTGTGGTTGTTTCCGATTTCAGGCATAAATCCAAATTCTATGCCTACCATGCCGATATCAGCCAAGTTATCGAAGCAGCAGGTTTCACACTCGAGGGAATAACAATTCTCGCACAGGACAGCAAAGCTCTCTATCCATATGGGATTCCATATGCCTTCGTCTCAAATATACACCATCAGTATATTCTGATCTTCAGAAATAAGGCTTGAGAAATCTATGTCAGCATTATACCGGTATTTGAGGATACTTTGCGTTTAATTCTGCCTAAGGCATTGTCTACCGACTTGGTTTTGCATGCTAAATCGAGTGCAATTTCTCGGTAAGTTTTTCCTAATCTATATCTCTTCAATACTTCCCATTCAAACTGCGAGAGCACCCGCTTAAGCGTCACTTTAAGGATTCTCGAATCTTCTCTCTTAAGCAATATATCCTCTGGGTCCAGATCAGCATCTGAAACCAGAACTTCTTCCAGGTTAAAATCAGGCTCGCCTTCATCGACGCAATAATCGAGTGAGATAGCATTGTTTAGTGGAGACTGTTTTCGGCGTGTGGCGGTTTTGATGGCGGTTATAACGTGTCTTTCGATACAGATTCGGGCAAAGGAGAGGAAAGATATATCCTTATCAGGTACATAGTCCATAATCGACTGCCAGAGGCCGATCATTCCGATCTGCAGCAGATCGTCCTTTTCGGCGCCCATGAGGAAGTACGAACGGCACTTGGTACGCACCAGCGATCGAAATCTATAAAGTAGATACTCCGACGCATGGATGTCTCCACTCTGAGCCAGGCCGACGATTATATTATCCGTCAACCTGTCATAAGCGGACCTCGCTATCACCTTGTGCATCCTCATCTTCTCCTCCAAGGCGGTATAACAATGTCCAGGAATACGTCCTGTAGTTGCATTATACAGCAGAGTTTGCTTCGTGGCAATGATAATTTTTACAGGTTTACGATAGCTCTATATGTTTATTTTTCACGCCCTGGTTGGCAAGCTCATCGGCACGTTTATTCAGTTCTCTCATGACATGTGTAATTCTGACACTTTCAAAGTGATGAATCAGACTAGTCGCCTGAGCATATAGAGGCTGTAGATTTGGTGATTTTACTCTGTAAACGCCGGATAACTGGCGGGCCATTAGCTCACTATCCGTGCTTATCTCTATCTGCGTAGCGCCAATTTCAGCGGCTTCCTTGAGCCCTCTAATGAGCGCGGTATATTCTGCGACGTTATTGGTGGTTTTGCCTATATACTCACCAATTTCGCGTATCACAATGCCGTCTGGCGAAGAAATGACGACTCCAATACCTGCATCACCTGGATTACCCTTGGACGCCCCATCCGTGTAGATAATTACTCTGCTCATTCGACATCCAGAAGCAGGATTCGACCGCAGTTTTCACACATCTCGACCTGGCTGTCCTTAATGAGATTGGTTATAGTGTAGGAGGTAATTGCAACATGGCAGCCTTCGCATCTGCCGTCTACAACTCTAGCCATCCCTGTGCTGCCGCTGTGCTTTCTTATCGCCTCGTATTTAGAGAGAAGCTGTTTGTCGGTAATATTAGACATTTCTGCTTCACGCAGCTTGTTTAGTTCAACCAGCTCCTCTTCCAGTCTGGCTTTTTCAGTGTTTTCAAATTTTATGGCTTTTCGCGCCTGGGTCTCTACCGTCTGAGTGATATTTTTGGATGTTTCAACCTTTTCCTTTGCCTTTTCGACCAGATCGTAAAGCTCCAGTGTACGCTCGTCAAGCTCGCCCTGTTTTGCCTTAAGCATTTCAATTTCTTTTTCTGTGGATGAAAGCTCCTTGGGGTTTGTTATAGCGCCTGAATACAGCCTTTTTTGGAAATTGTTGCGTTTTTCTTCGATGGATTTAAGCTGAAGCTCGCAATCTCTCACTTCCGCTTCATAAGCAGCAAGCGCTTTATCTGCTTTGTCGAGTGCCAATTTTGCAGCCGAGTATTTAGCGCGCAGCTCTTTTGAACCCGTAAGCGATGCAATTTTCGAGGTCGCACTCGTAATTTTCATATCAACTGCCTGGAGTTCGTAAAGTGCGCGTAACTGATCTCTCATTGATAACCTCCACAGCTTGGAAAAGCCGCACACAGATTTTAGCAAAACCTGAGCCTGGTTGCAACCTTGTGTTTACCTCGACAACATTATGTGGTATCATTCACATTCGGGGGGATGGGTATGATAGAGGAGACTCTCACATTCAAAACGTCCAGAGGTATGAAGCTGGCAGGGGCGCTAATTGCGCCTGATGAATCTCTGCGAGACATTGTAGTGTTCGCCCACGGCACAGGAAGCAGCAAATCAAGCCCTAGAAATCGAGGAATTGCACAAAGGCTTCTGGATGCCGGAATAAGTTCATTTCTCTTCGATTTTACAGGCCATGGAGAAAGCGACGGCTTACCCGACCAATCGACCCAGGATCAGCAGTATGACGACCTTATCAGTGCTCTTGATTATGTGTGCGCGCAAAAGTTTGTAGAAACAAGGTTCATAGGTGTCCACGGATCCAGCACTGGCGGAACTGCTGCAATCCGGGCTGCTGCTGAGGACCCACGTATTCAGGCTATGGTGCTGAGGGTTCCGAGAAACTACGATATTCTGGATTTTGCGCAGATGGTCCAAGCCCCAACCCTTATAATTCAGGGGAGTGAAGACAATATCGTTCTGCCGGAAGCGAAAGAAATTTTCAACTCTCTTCAGTGCCCTAAGGAGCTTCATATCATCCAGGGTGCGGGACATCTCTTCGACGAAGCTCCGCGCTTTCAAAATGAAATGGAACAGGCCGCATGCGAGTGGTTTGTCAGATGGTTTTCCGCGGCAGAAGAATAGGGAGGTTGGTAACGAATAATGGGGCAGAATATCAGAATCCCGCCCCATTAGCCCAGTATGATGTAAATTGCTGCCTGTTAATATTCAGCCAGATCGATTACTTTGCCGGTTTTTGCGGACTCATAAGCCGCCATTGCAACTTTTAATGCGGCAAGCCCGTCTTCTCCGGTTACTTCCACATCTTTACCTTTGTGAATACTTGTGGCAAATGATTTGACCATCTCATAATCCATATCATCGCCCCAGTAAAGATAAAAGAAACCTTTATTTTCATCCGAGTAATAGTCGATCTTCTGTTGGAACATCTTCATGGATGCAGTGCCTATAGTTCCGGTTACATCCATATTGACATTTCCCCATGTCGGATAGCTATTTGGTCTCGACCAGCTCGAATCTATGGTAACGAACATACCATTTGAAAAATCGACTGTTAATATGCCCGTATCGTCGAAATCCTTGCTCAGCATTCTGTTATCGATCTCAGCATATACTTTCGTGGGTTCAGCGCCGGTCATATCTCTTATCAGATCCATCAAGTGAACCGTATGATCTATAATCGCTCCGCCACCGGAGAGAGAAAGATCGGTAAACCAGCCTCCCGGACATCTGCCTTGATTGGTTCCTTTGATAGCGAGCACATCGCCGAGATCACCGGCCTTGACACTCTTCTTTAAGCTTACAAAAGCAGGGTGATAACGGCAGGGGAAAGCAGTCATCAGTTGAATGTGGCTTCGCTTTGCCACTTCGATAATAGCTTCAGCATCGTGCAAATTCCCTGCGATAGGTTTTTCGCATAATACATGCTTTTCGCTCTGCGCAGCTAAAACGACATGCTTTCGATGATTCATATTCTCGCTGCAGACAACAACCGCATCGATATCTGACGCCAGCATCTCTTCATATGACTTGAATGCTTTTGTATTGAACTCTTTCGCGAATTTCCTTGCTCTGGAGCCGTCTTCATCAGCGATCCCGACAAAATCCACGAAATCCAACTTATTGAGTGCACTAGCATAGGAATACGCATGCATGTGTGCAAAACTCATTACACCGATTTTAACTTTGTTTTCCACTATACACCCCTTAACCGAGCACCACGCTCTGACCAGAGCTTATGGACTTGAGAGCTGCTTCGGCAATTCGAACTGCCTCTATTCCATCCTCGGGAGTCACCTCAGGAGTTTCCCCAGATTCAAGACAGTTAATAAAGTGGCGCAGCTCTTTATAATATGGCGACTCGTTTGCCGGATTCTCAGGAATAGTGATGGACGGCCTGTCTTCCTCTACCGCTTTTTTATCTATAACTAAAGGAACCGAATCGGCATTGGAATAATTCAGCAGCCCCTTGGTTCCAGCCACTTCAGCACTCGTTATAAATCCGCTCGGTCTTGCCCAGCCGCCTTCGACATGCGCAATCACTCCGTTTTCAAAACGAAGTGTCACCAAAGCATAGTCCGTTATGGGGATTTTTGATTCATACAGTCCCCTCGCGTATACTCTTTTGACATTTCCAAAGCACCACCGCAGCCAGTCAAAGTCATGGACAATCAAATCCAGAACAACTCCACCGCTCTTGGAATAATCGCAATACCAGGAGTCGGGAGAGTTTGGATGGGAGCCGGATCTTGTGGTTCTGACCTCCACCGCATCGCCTATTGCCCCGGCAGCTACATGCTCTTTTATGGAGCGATATTCAGGGAACCATCGTAATACATGTGCTACGAAGAGCTTTACTCCGGCGTCCTCACATACCTGCACGGCCTCTTTTGCCTGGCTGACAGTGCGCGCAAGCGGCTTTTCGCACGCAACGTGCTTCCCTGCCTCCGCAGCAGCCTTCACGCATTCCAGGTGAGCATAAGTAGGTGTGCATATGTCAACTACATCGACATCGACATTTCCGATCATTTCACCGAAATCGGTATATGCCGGTATCTTATATTCATCCGCACATTTTTTAGCAGCTTCAGGGTCAATATCGCATACAGCGACCAATTCGGCCTCTTCCATCTGCGAATAAGCTTTTGCATGGACTCGACCCATACCACCAGCGCCTACAAGCGCTACTTTTAACATGATAGAATCTCCTTTATCAGTCAGCCTAATAGTTGAAAGTCAAAGAGTCTCCGGCAATAGTTGTCAATTGGGACTCTTTGACTTTCTCACTTGATGACTGATTACAGCATTAAGTATGGAGCTTCGAGGATTTGCTTCAAACGTGCAAGGAACTCTGCAGCCGGAGCGCCGTCCATAATTCTGTGATCGAATGAAAGGCAGATATTCATCATCGATCGGACTTTGATCTCTCCATCGACCACTACAGGCTTATCTTTGATAGCGCAAACGCCGAGTATCGCGCTCTGGCCCGGGGTAATGATCGGATTAAAACTCTCTACGCCGAAAGCACCGAGGTTTGTAATTGTAAAAGTGCCATCCTTGAAGTCCGCCCCACCCGCCTGACCAGCGCGAGCACGTGCGACAAGCTCTTTTACTTCAGCCGAAATCTGCACAAGGCTCTTACTTGGGACGTCTTTAACAACAGGCACAACCAGGCCGGCCTCGATGGCGGTCGCTATTCCAAGATTGATGCGATCGTGAATAATTATCTGGTCGCCCTGCAGAGATGCGTTAACTATCGGCTTGTCCAATATGGCTCTTGCGACCGCTTTGGCGATAATATCTGTAAACGATATTCTCACGCCGTAGTTCTTCTCCGTATCGGCCAGAATCTGCTTTCTGAGACGAGTAGCCTCGGTCATATCGACCTCTGTTATCAAGGTAACATGGGGTGCTGTCTGCGCGCTGCCTGCAACATTCTGAGCGACGGCTTTTCGCATGCCTGTAAACGGTATTGTAGCGCCAATAGAAAGCGGAGCGGCAGGCGCTGGAGCATAAACCGGAGCCGGAACCTTTAGGTCTTCGCTTGTTACCTTTCCACCGATGCCTGTGCCCGCTACCGTGCTTATATCTATTCCCATATCGGCAGCCATCTTGCCCGCGAGAGGAGTCGCTTTAGGAGCGGCGGCTATGAAATTCAGAACGTCTTTTTCTATGACTCTGCCTTCAGGGCCTGTTCCCTTTCCTGCCAACACTGCAACGTCGATTCCATGCTCGGCTGCAATCCTTTTTGCAGACGGCGAGATGAAGACTCTGCCTTCCGGCGCCGGTGATGGAACCGGAGTTGGAGCGGCACTTGCTGCCGCAGAGGCAGCCATAACGGCGGCAACAGCCGGTGCTGCCGGAACTTCAGGTGCAGCAGGAGCTTGAGGAGCCGGAGCGCCTTCCGCGAGAAGCGCATCTATCGACTCATCAGCAGTGCCGANNCGATCGGGTCTTTGACAGGGATAATATCATCTGGCCGCGCAAGAATCTTGCGAAGAACTCCATCCTCGGGAGCTTCGACCTCCATGTTAACTTTATCGGTCATTACTTCAAGAAGCGGTTCACCTGCTTTAAGGGCATCACCTTCATTCTTGAACCATTTGATTATAGTACCCTCCTCCATCGTCTGTCCGAGGAGCGGCATCACCATTTTTGTGGCCATAACAGTTATTCACAACCTTTCTTTATCGGGTTCAGGTTATAAGGTTGGGTAGTTCTGTCCCGATAGCCTGTTGCCTTTGTTTATTACTATTCCGGCTCGACCAGTTCCTTCTAGCCATAATGATAATTAAGCTCATTACGAGCTTGAAAAATCTTCAATTATTGCATAAAAACAAGGTGCAACCACTCATCTGCATTGTGGAAACTTACTTTGGAAAGTGATGAACAACTGCTCAGCTCGACTCCGTCCGGTAGATATACCGAGTAATCATATCTGGCAAGCAAAATATTCCAGGTGTCTCCCACTTTCGGAATTCGGCCATTAAGAGGCGGAAGATTCGCGAAAGGTATCGCCACTTCCATCTGCCAGCTATTATCGACATCACCGGGATTGTTTCGCGTGCCGTCCACCGTGATTCCGACTTTAAGCCCTTTGCAGTTCCACC
Source organism: Armatimonadetes bacterium UBA5829 (assembly GCA_002431715.1). Classification (GTDB taxonomy): domain Bacteria; phylum Armatimonadota; class UBA5829; order UBA5829; family UBA5829; genus UBA5829. Next base: position 3,386 of record DJHI01000248.1, on the reverse strand, counting down.
TCTTCCATCTATGGCAATCGCCGCCTCCGGCATACCTGCTGAGAGCACAGGCATCATAAACGGTTCCGAGGGCATTGATCTCAAAATTCATATATGGAGCGGCCTTTGGATCGGGTTGCATAAAGCATTCCAGGCAGTCTTCCTGGCAGGTCGAGGAGTCCCTTTTATCGAGATAGCTCCAAACGTCCTTGTCGAAAGCCTTATAGGAGACATAAAGGTATTTGTCATCCCACAAAACCTTCGCCTCAGTTCTACTTTGAGCATCGGCATTCGTCACAGGCAATATAAAAGTTACTATTTCAGCTCTCAGCCAGTCCGGTTCGTCGATTTTGCCGTCAATCTTTATCGGCGATGATGCATGATGGCAATCGTAGTTGATGAGCGGCCCGGCACTACAGCCTATTGCAGCAGATAACAACGTGATAATTAATGCAATCTTGCCTAACCTGACCATTTAATTAGTCCTCGTTTCGTCCGAATCATGCACGACCAGTACCGCTTCTTCTTGGCTGTCGGCAATCAGGCACTCTTCAGGCGATTCATCGTCCTTATAGCCATGAAATCGGCCGTCATCGGATGGATCTCTAACCGCCGTTGCTAAAGCCTTAAAGAGATGCCGTATATCGTGAATTCCGCCGACTGTGAACCAGATTGTTATCGGCAGACTCAACGCAGCAGGAATTATAATCGTGTGTATCAAGTGATAATCTGCCCAGATAGAGTCACTCACCGGATACAGCAAGTTAATTATACTAAAAACAACAAACCAAACGAACCATGCGCCGTTCCATACAAGCAGAGCGACGGCAAGGATTTTATCTGATTTACTGAACTCTTTTGTAATGCCGACTATTTGAGCCCATCTACTGCGCGTCACCTGCTCCTTCACGTGGTCGGTAGCTACACTGTATTTGCCCCTATGGAGCATCCTCTCAAGGTTGTATGGCTTCTTTCCGCGGGATGTAATCAGCGAGACCGTTATATAGACCAGTAAAGCCGTTATCATTGCAATAAAGAATATATACTGATTATTGAGCGTGAAACCTTTACCGTGATGCAAAATAACCTGAATATCATGCCCATGGTGCATTCTATACATCTTGGTCAAAATGAGTCCGCCGCCGCCAAAAAGCGCCCCTGTGATCAACGATCCATACGCGGCAGCAGTTGTTCCACGTTTCCAATAAAGGCCGCCTATAATCACAGCTCCGGAACCGCCGGACCATATCGTCCCTGTGATTGCGAAGAAAAACAGAATATCTTCAGTGGGAACATACACCAGGCTGAAAATGAAAGCAAATACCGCCACGCCCATTATCGACCATCTTAAAAGCTTTATATGGTGTTCCGGGTCGATCGCTTTATTTCTGATGGGCATATAAATGTCCTGGACAAAGATACTTCCCCAGGAGTGCATATACGTATCGTGGCAGGTAAATGAGTAGAAGAGAAAGACAGTCGCCAGCAGCCCCTTAACGGCTGTCGGCAAAAACATTGACAGAGCGATTGGAATGCGCATCTGGCTCTGAATGGACTCATTTGGAATTCTATCAAGCGCAGCAGCGACAAGGCTTGCCTCGTGAGAAAACTGCGGCAGCCTTAACACTGATATGCCTGCAAGCGCAATAAGGGCAGTCATAAGCCCATGAGGAACACTACGCCATACACTTATGATTCCGCCCATCTTCTGCTCATGAGGGTTTCTGGCGCAGCTATAAAACCCTTGTGAGCCCTGCCAGGACATATAGCTGTAAAAAGCTCCAAACAGACCCACCAGATAATAGTAAATGTTGTAATCTCCAACACCACTCGTATGAAACGGATTGAGCATGGACGCGTTTGCCGGAGCCATCTCGAGAGCGGTCACCATCTGTCCCCAGTGAATCTTTATGAGAACAACCGCCGATACTATCACAAATGCAAAACTGCAAAACATTCCTTGGACCACTTCGGTTATCATAACCGATATCTGGCCGCCCATATTCACGAATGAGAGAGCAAGGCCAAGGTCTATGAGCATTACAAGAGCAATGCTTGGAAGAGAATAACTTTGCAGATGACAGAATGGAAATGTAATATCGAAATTAGGGAGTGTGGCATGGAAGTGATCGGGAAGCCCGCAGAAATATATAAAAAACCTGGCGGCTACAGCAGGGAAGATACCGAAGTTGATAACACCACTCGTCCAACATAAGATACCGGCGAAGATACGTAGTCTTCTGGAATAACGCATCTCGAGAAACTGTGCCATGGTCATAGCGCGAGTCTCTCTAAATCGATAGTAGATCCAGCCGGTAAGCAGGATAATTACACTGACCGGGATTTGGAACTGCTGCCACCACCATGGCGAAAGGCCGGCCGAATAATAGACCTGAAACCACGCGATAAAAGTTACTACGCCAAATCCACCCATCGATTGAGCGATTGTCATCAAGTACCGGCCAGCGACTCTATTGGCGGAAAGAAAGTCAGAAACTCCCTTCATNNATAATGGCGGGTCGATAAACTCACTGACCTGAGCGCTACAACTGCTACTACCATAATCGCCCAGTCAATCCAATGCATACTGCATTTTCCTCCCCATCTCTAATAAAAAAGCCCGCATAAAAGTGCGGGTCTACTTATTACACTTCCATTATGATCGGGACAATCACCGGTCTGCGATGCGTCTTCTCATAAATAAACTTTGCAAGAGCTTTTCTGCACCCGGCCTTAACATCATCGAGAGCCTCTATGCTGTCGCTCTCGATAAACTCACTCAGCTTGTTTATAAGTAACTCTTTGCATTCTTCACTTATCTCTTCGCTGAACTCTTCACCGACAAATCCACGAGAGAGAATGTCCGGCCCGGTCACCAATTCTTTGCGAACGTTATCCACGCCGACAACAGCGATTAATACGCCGTCTTGCGACAGATGCCTGCGGTCTCGAAGCACAACATCTTCTACATCCCCTACCCCAAGACCATCGACCATGACCGTGCCGGCCGTAACCTTATCTATAATCTCCGCATAATCATCCTCTATTTCTAATACATCGCCCGGGTACAGCTTGAAAATCCGATTGCGATCGTATCCCAGAGCAGTAGCAAGCTCGACGAATTTAGCGTAATGCCTCTGCTCACCATGCACGGGCACGATAAACTTCGGTTTCAGGAGATTAAGCATAAGCCGTATATCTTCCTGATTGCCATGGCCGGATACATGCACATGCGCAAAAGGTTCGTATACCACATCCGCGCCCTGTTTGAAAAGCCGATTAATGGTTCGCATAACGAGGTCTTCATTGCCGGGAATAGGTGTAGCGCTTATGATGACGGTATCGCCTTCGTCTATTTTTATCTGCTTGTGCTCGTCGGAGGCCATCCTTGAAAGGGCAGAAAGCGG
>DJHI01000105.1 GCA_002431715.1 Armatimonadetes bacterium UBA5829 | reverse complement strand
TCTGCGTCACTTGGTATCAAAGGGCAGCAAGCGTATTCATTTGTCCACCTACGATGATAGACCAAGCAGGCTGTTCGATGGTCTTGAGCATTGTAGATGTGCGATCTTCCTTATCAGTGGTGATGCACCAACAAGTCAAGCTCAACTGCTGACCACCAAATACCAGCGATGGTACTCAGAGGCACGGCAGNNCAGTTCATTTACGGGCAGCTTGATCACACGCCGGTATCGTCGATCTTGGTTGACGGAGTATTTCCGAAATATGGCAGTGCGTTAGAGGATTCGCTCTTGCGCAAGGCACAAGAGCTTTGCGCGCGACGTCTTAAGCACTTCGTTCAGCAGAAAGAAACGAACCATTTCATCTTCTATCAGGAAGCTATGCAGTATTGGGCTAAGTCCACGATTGGTCTACCCCACTACGCCAAGGATGGTTTGGTTGGCGCACCGCCGCACGGGCGCTATCTCTACTTTGCTGATGCCGCAACCACTTCCGCTGCATTTGCACTTATCAATAGCAGTCTGTTCTACGCTTATTTCATCGCCTACGGAGATTGTTTCCACTTGAGCGACACTCTAGTTTCCGAGTTCCCTGTAACGGAAGCGATATTACGTGATCCTGAAATGGCTGAGATTGGGCTGCAGTTGCAGAACAGTCTTGATGCGTATTCGAGCAAGAAGACGATATCGACCAAGGACGGAGCCAAGATCAGTTACGTTGAGTTTTTCGGGGCGAAGTCCAAGCACATCATCGACGACCTCGACCGCGTTCTCGCCAAACACTACGGCTTTTCAGACGAGGAGCTGGACTTCATCATCAACTACGACATCAAATACCGGATGGGAATCAACGGCGGCGGGGATGCGGAGGAATGAAGAGATGAGCAATGTAATGGAAACTAGTCTACTCATGAATGTAAGGGAGTTGCTTGACTTCAAGACTGAAGTTCTGCTTCCTGTCTTTGATCTTGTGGTCAGTTCCCTACTCGACATAGAGGAGGCACGGGATTGACCAGTATGGGCAGAGTGTCGCTATCGAAGACGTGCTTCATCTCGGCTCCAACAGGGGCTAACCTTGGTGTGCTCAGAGGGGCCCTCGAGTCTCGGGGACTCCGCGTTCTCGTGCCACACGACCTTACTGTCGGGACCGACTGGGCATCCGAAATACAGAAGCAGTTAGCGCAAGTCGATCTTGTGGTGGGTGTTCTCACGTCGGAGCGACAATCATCATGGGTTCTCTTCGAACTTGGCCAAGCCTCTGCGCTTGGCCGTCGAATCGTGCTCATCACATCGCCCAAGGCCGACCCGATCCCCTTTTCGCTCCACCAGTTCCTCGTCCTTCGGATTGACTTGGACAATGAGGAGGCCATCGAATTCGCTCTAGATCAACTGCTGTCTGCACCTGAGCCACCGAAGAGAGAACCCACAACACACAGGAAACCTTTTCGCGGGCTTGGGACAAAGGCAGATGACCTAATTGCGGATATGGAGCGTGCGCTTGCCGCCAGCGATTGGCGATCCGTCGAGCAACTCGTTTCGGATGCGCTCCGTTCTTCGGGTACTGATATAGTCGTAACCTCAGCAGATCGGGACGTCGGAGCCGACTTCGCGGTTTGGTCTGATGTCTTGGAGCCCTTTGTCGGAAACCCGCTTCTGGTTGAAGTGAAGACGAGAATCAGAAGCAGGACCGAGGCGACGCGTGCAGTGCGACAACTGGCATCGTACGTCGGTGCGTCAGGATCGCGATGGGCTCTCCTGCTCTACGGTGAGGGCCCGGATCTAGAAGGCCAACTCTGGAAGGAAATTGCCCCCAATGTTCTCGTCTTGTCGCTTCGTTCTCTCCTTGACGGCCTGAGAACAAGGGGGTTCCCAGAGCTGGTGCGCGACCTCCGCAATCGACGAGTCCATGGAGCGAGTTCGTGATGGCTGAGATCTCTCAGGCTATGGTTGAACAGTACATTGACGCCGGTGCGAACGGCGCGACCACGGCCGATAAGGGTCGCGCTCTGGAAGACTTGATCTGCTACGTTTTTGCCCAAGTGCCAGGCATTTCCATAACCAGGCGCAACGAGATGAACGTGTTCCATTCCGAGGAGATTGACGTGGCCTTGTGGAACGATGGGCACGCGGATGGGTTCTTCTTCCTCCCCAACCTCGTCCTCGTCGAATGCAAGAATTGGTCGAGCAGCGTAGGCAGTTCAGAAGTTAGCTGGTTTGACACGAAACTCCGGAATCGCGGTCTCAACTTCGGTGTTCTCGTAGCGACGAACGGGATTACTGGTGATGCGGAAGACCTGACTGCCGCTCACAGCATAGTATCTGCGGCATTGCGAGAAGGGAGACGCCTGGTTGTAATCGGAACGCACGAGTTCTTAGCACTTGCGGACTCAGTGCAGTTGGTGCACTTGATCAAGGAAAAGCTGTGCGACTTGGCGGTGAGGGGCGCGATTGTATGATCCGCCATCAAACTGCCGTCCGCCGGAGTTCTGGGATCGGGAGAATGTCATCTGCCCGGAGAAGCGTATTGCCTGGGCATGGGTTTGGGAGAACCTATGGTTTTGTATTTGTGTGGACAAGAAGCCAGAGGGCATCACCGTGCTGAATGAGTGGAAGTCACGCTGGGACCTACCGCACATTGGACTATCTAAGATAGATATCGCCGCCTACTCGGAAAGGAGCACGGCGCTGTGAGCAAGACATGACGGAAGCAAAGGCGAGAATAACCAGATTGCCCGCAGAAGGCTTCCAATATGGCGATAGACTCGCGCTGACACCTGGTCTGGTCAGCCCGCCGTTTATCGACATTATTGGCAGTGACAGGCTGTTGGCATCTCACAAGATCGGCCTGCTTTGCTCGATCCAGTGCCCAGGTGACATCATACTGAAGACGCTCGACCTGATGCAGGAACTTCGGAACATGGAAGTCTGCGTGGTCAGCGGCTTTCATTCGCCGCTGGAACAGGAGTGCCTCAAGATACTTCTTCGGGGAACCTGCGCAATTGTAGTCTGCTATGCGCGCAGCCTGCCAGGACGAGTGCCACCTGAGTATGTGAAACCGATAGATAATGGCCGAATGCTTTTGCTCTCACCATTCGATGAAACACAGAATCATGCAACCAGAGACACATCCAGGCTGCGCAATCGGTTTGTTGTCGCGCTTGGTGACGCCGTTCTCGTCCCATATGCCGCTTCCGGCGGAATTACAGAGGGCGTTCAGAGAGAGGCCAGTTGCTTGGGCAAACCTGTTCTCACTTTCCAAGCAGACCGATCTGGGGCAGACGATAACGCGATGCTCGTTGCCGGGGCTGTAGCACTCATTCAGAGTCTCTCGCGCACAGCATGTGCGAGCCTCGATGAACGTCATGTGGCGCAATCGACGAGCAGCCAGGATCTCAAGCCGAAGTACCGCCTATCGGATATAAGGCGCGTCCATTCGAGAGCTTACGAGAAATGGACGTGCGAGGAAGAAGCGCGGCTAAAGAAGCTTCTCGACGCGGGGAGGAGCAAGCGAGAGATAGCCCAGGAACTGCAGCGCCAGCCTAGTGCCATTTCGAGCAGACTACGCAAGATCGAACGGAGGACAGACGAATGTCCAAACAAGACAATACAGGAGTAGACGCGGCATTTGAGATGCTGCTGGAAGAGATCGAGAGCGTTATCGAGGAAGTAAACCAGTCCGGCGGCCGTGCGTTCTCTGATGGCAAGCTGGATGTCGCGCAGCAGATCCTTACGCAGGCCCAGACTCTTACCGATTTCCGATCCAATGTTGCATCGCTTCGGGAAAACTGGGGCGAGCTCTACGCCGTTCAGAACGAGGAGGTAAAGGAGATCGTCTCCAAGAGAGACCTTGGCCGGCTGAAGAAGGGTTTGAGAACCAAGGAAGCCTTCTACTACTCCCCCATCCTGAGAGTTTTGACCAGCAAGGGCGGGCGCGGTGAGATCGGCGAGGTGTTGGATCAGGTACATGTGTTGGTAAAAGACTCTCTGAAACCCGTGGACACAGAACCTCTTGCTTCTGATCCCAAAGTACCGCGCTGGCGCAATGCAGCCTGCTGGGCTCGGTGTACTATGGTGAAAGAAGGATCGCTCAAGACCGACTCACCCCGAGGAGTGTGGGAGATGACTGAGTCCGGTTCGAAATGGCTGAAAAAGAATGGCGGATGATCTAGAATGAACAGAGGCGGCTTCTCGTGGAAACGGCTGCTTGGCGTATCGGCAGCAAAGTCGAGAATCTCACGAAAGATTGGAGTCCCGCTCACCAGATCGGGGAGACAGCGGAAATTCGGCGCGGAGGTGGGATGCGCCACGNNAGGAACAAAAGGCCGCAGTCGAATATGTTAATGGACCGCAGGTGATCGTTGCCGGGCCGGGTTCGGGCAAGACCCGTGTCATCATTTCCAAGATCGAGCATCTGGTGTCTCAACTGCACATCGACCCAGCCCGGATACTGGCGATCACGTTCAGCACCAAGGCTGCGGATGAGATGGCGGATCGCCTAGCCGAAGCGTTTCCCTACCGGTCGCACGAGTTCAGCATACGCACATTCCATGCCTTGTGCTGGACCATCGTGCAGGAGTTTGCCGCTGAAGCTGGTTTCAGGCAAGGTGTTCAGGTGCTGGATAAGACAGCCGCTTGGGTGCTTGTGCGTCGTCACATTGAAGAGTTCGGCCTTCGCCACTACCTCCCGAATGCTGATCCATTCAAGTATATCTTCGATCTGCTTGGGCACGTAAGCCGGGCTAAGGATGAGGGCATCTCTCCGCAAGATTACGAAACATACGTGCGCAAACACCACGAGCATTATGAAGCTACAAAGGAATCTCTGACACCGGA
>DJHI01000104.1:15213-21405 GCA_002431715.1 Armatimonadetes bacterium UBA5829 | reverse complement strand
ATTCGGAAATCCTGACCCAGGTAATAACTTAGAACTAAAAACTCAAAACTCCCGAAGGGTCGACCATAAGTTTTCCGATGCCCAGTTCGGAATCCGAAAGGCCCAGGGACTTACCCAAAAGTTGAGTAAAGTAAAAGACAGGCAGACCGATCTTTTGGCCGGTCTCTTTTTCAATATCCGTCTGGCGCAGATCAAGATTCGACTGGCAGAGCGGACATGCAGCAGCGATGCAATCGGCTCCGCTCAATTTCGCCATCTTGAGTATTTCACCGGCCATTCGCTTCACGCTGTCCGTGCGGGTTATTGAGAAACTCGCGCCGCAGCACTCAGTTTTGTATGGCCACTCTATCGGTTCGGCACCAACGGCTGATAAAATCTCTTCCATGAGCTGAGGGTCTTCGTTATCATCCAGAATACTGAGCTCCTTGGGCCTGGTGAGCAGGCAGCCATAGTAACACGCCACCTTTAGCCCTCCAAGGCTCTTTACGATGCTGTCTTTGATTTCGGAAAGACCTAAATCTTCATGCAGAACCTGCAGGAAATGACGGACTCGAATAGTCCCTGCGTATTCTTTTCCGATAATTTCAGCTACCTGAGCGCGAAGGTCCGAATCCTCGGCCAAATCGCGATTAGCCGTCGCCAGCCTGCCGTAGCAGGAAGCGCAGCAGACGACCAAGTCGTGCCCCAGATCATTTGCTATTGCAAGGTTGCGCGCCGGGAGCGATGCCGCCAAAAGCGAATCAGTGGCATGCGCAGGTGTCGACCCACAGCAGCTCCAGTCTGGCAGTTCTTCTATAGTAATACCAAGGGCTTTTGCGACCGCAAGAGTTGACATCTCAAAGTCATGAGCGGTCGATTCCATTGAGCAGCCCGGAAAGAACGAATATTTCATTATTTAGCCCTCCGTGTACGGTGGACGCGGTCGAATATGGATGCAACCGCCTTGCGAGCCCGCGTTCTCGGTGGGAAAAGGCTCATCTTGCCTTTTTTGAGCATGGTCGGGAACTTGTCCAGGTCGCTAAAGAGGTCCCGCGTGCGCAGCTTATAGAAACCCATCATTGCAAGCTCGTAGACTCGCCCGAAGAGTTTCATCGACTTAAGCATCTCATCGTTGAAGATTCTGATCTTCTCCAAATCCTGAGTCGGCGCACTACTGGCCATTTCGCGGAGCCTATCGACAAGCAGCGGTGTATTTACCTTCATCGGGCAGCGCGAGACGCAGGTCTGGCACGACGCACAGGTCCATATTGCTTTGCTCGACAGCAGTTCTTCCTCCATGCCGAGCAGAACCATACGGTTCATCTGGTGCGGAAGGATGTCCGTCTCAAGACGCATCGAGCAGCCAGCCGAACAACGTCCACACTGCAGGCACGCTGCAAGGTTAAGCTCACCTTTAGGGTCGACCTTTTCAAGCAAACTCTGATCTATTTTTGTAATCGTCGCCGAGTTACTCATTTAAGTCCTCATTATTCAAGGGAAGTAATCTCTTCCTCAATAAACAATCAATACAAAATCCAATATACTAAATTGAGGTTCCCCTTACCCCAGCCCTCTCCCGCCAAGGGAGAGAGGGAGTAGGTTTGTGCAAATTATCCACCGAGGCCGTCGTCTTCATCGTATCCGGCTGCGTCATCATCTGAGACCGCGGATACGGCTACTTTTCGCGCCGGTGCTACTTTGCGATAAACTTTTTTCGGCTCAAGCGCCTCTCCATCAACCGTAAGAAGCCTTGATATCGGTATATCAAAAAGCTGCTCGTTTTCAGTCAGATACGGTTCGATCAGGTTCCAATCGGCGTCGCTCAGCTCGAAATACTCGCCGCCGTTAAGCTGCTCGTCATCGAGGGTATTGTGCGGGTCGCGAACATAGATCGCGCCGCCTGAAGCCAGCGAGAAGAGGTTCGACCCGGAATACGGCGTATCGAGATCGACCACATTGCCATCGGCATCGAATTTAATGCCGTTTAGAATAACAAATCCACCGCCATTGAGCGGGTCGCCTGCCATGAAGGACTCCGCAAGGAAGTCCAGACAGGTGCCGTTAATGATCGCTCTCGGCCTGCCGACCGCATTGATCAGCGGCCTACCCGCCGCGTTGCCCTTGATATAAACGTCGCCGCCCTTCGCGCCATACATAAAGGTCTGGCCGACATCGCCGTGGATAACCAGCTTGCCGCCGCGCATGATCTGAGCGAGCTGATCCTGTGCATTGCCATGAACCACCACTTCGGCTCCGTCGAGACCCGAAGCGAGATAATCGCCTGTGCTGCCGTAGGCATCTATGCGGCAATCGATCGATTCGGGCCCGAGACCCGCGCCGAGGAAGCGCTGGCCGACATATCCGTAGCAGATAAACTTCTTCCAGCCTTTTTCGTAGGCCTCATAGACGAGCCGCGCATCGCATTCGTCGCCCTCGGGCGGGAAATCGTGGCCGTTGACGATCAGCGTCTCTTCATCACCCATAGGCTCTCGAACGGCGTCTCTGGTCTCCCAATCGACACGGGCATATTTGGAACCACCATCACCGGCTATGGAAGGTACAGATTCGAATATCGCCGTCAGAGTGCGCATCACAGACTCGACAATGCGCGCGCGCCTGTTTGCGCCGGTAGGGTAGCGGCGGTCTTTCATAAATGTAAGGCCGTTTATTGCTGCGGCACGCTGGGCATCCGTCTGAGTATTCGATACAATCGACCCGCAGAAGCTCTTAAAGTCCTCATAGCTCATACCAGCCGCAGCAGATTTCAATAGCTCAAACAATGCCATACCGCTCTGATCGCTCAGCAGCGCCGGAATGTTTTCGCTTGCAGCGTCGAGTGCCACAGGCTCGTATGCCTTTGGCTCTCCGCTCTTCTCTGCTCTCCGCTCTCTGCCAAACTTATCGGCACAGGAGAGCTTATACGATCCATCATCCTGCGGCTTGAGTGTAAAGACAAACGTGCCGCCGTCAGTATAGCTGCCGCCTCTCGCGTTCCAGTAGGAGTCAGCGACCGTGCAGAACCGACTGTCCTCACGAGCAAGGCTGGCGAGTGTCGCATCAATTGCCTGCTTTTCTGAACAAATCAGGCCGACTTGGACTTCGCCGTCCTGCAGAGCAAATACCTGCGGACGAAGCATTGCGGTATCCGTGATCCCCATAAGCTGGAACGAGTCACTTGCAACATCATTTCGCGCGATGATAAAGAACCACGGGCCATCCGGCGAGGCGTGAATGTGAGCCTGCTGAATGCGCTTATAGACTTCCTGCTTCTCACGCGGGAGCATATCGAAGTCGNNNCTCGATTATATACTCCAACGGGTATTTGTAGACCCGATTCCAGAGGTCGAATACCAGAATAGAGACCTCAGTATCGGTCAAAAAGAGCGGTTTGATATTTCGCTGAGCAAGATATTCGCAGACCGAATAATAGTTCGCAAAGTCGCCGTTATGAACCAGAGCTTCGTTCATTCCGCAGAACGGGTGAGCGCCTCCAGGGTGCCAGACTCGTCCTCTGGTCGGATACCTCTGATGCGCTATCCAAACGTGCGCCTTAAAGTCGTCTAGTTGATAATATGTGACGATCTGCTCGGCATAACCGACGATCTTCAAAATCAGCATATTGCGGCCCTGGCTCATCACGAAGGCCTGCTTATCGCCCAAAGCGGCGTAGTATTTGTTGTTCAAGGCAAAAGCGTTCTGGAAAAGGAATTCTTCCTCAATATCGCGCTCGGAAAGGCCATCGAGACCGCGCTTCTGCTTAAAATCAGCCAGCACATCCGGCTTTGGCTTTACAAAATAGCGGCATATCTCAGGCGGGCAGACGGGAAGACCCTCTATATCCTGCCAGTTGTCGATGTGACCGACCACGTAGGCATGGTGGATGTCGAACATCGGGTTCACATAATCCGCCTCGACTGCATTTCTTGCCGCCGGGTCCAAAAGAGCGATCTGGAGGATGTAATCATTTGTCAGAATATCCCGCGAGACGCCGAGTTGCTCGGGAACCATACCCACGGCGGCTATGCCGCCGCCTTTGCCGTTGCCTCTATTATGCATCTGCATGGACGGCTCATATATGTGCCTGCCGCCGACCGGAATGCTGCACGCAAACCCCGTAACCCCGCATCCGCCTTCTTCTTCCGTGTGCGGCGGCTCCGTCAGGTTCCAGCCCTCCGTCATCCATGCTCTGCTCTGTATCAACTTGTCCGCATTGCTCATGTTCAAATCCATTTATTATCGCGAAAGCGCGAAATATCAGAAAACGAGAAGCCTTTGTCATTTCCACGAAAGCGGAAATCCAGGCATACTGGATGTCAAGGCATCTTTCTAGATTCCCGATCAAGTCGGGAATGACAGTGCTTTTCGTTCTTTCGCATTTTCGCGATTAAGAATGTTTATAATCCTGGTGTTTTAACAAATCCGTTCTGCCGCGTAGTTCGCTTACATCGCTCATACCAAAACGGCTGAGGATATCGATCATTTGGGTTCGCCAGGCATTGAGCATGTTCACAAGGCGCTGGGTTCCCCACTCTATGTTCATCTTGGCGACCATACCCGGGTCGGTGGTCGCGATGCCGCGCGCGCAGCCCTTGCCCGACTCGCACTTGCCGCACCTGATACAGCCCAAGGCCACCATTTCAGGTGTTCCTATGACCACACCATCGGCGCCGAGAGCGATTGCTTTGGCCATGTCATAGGCAGTCCGTATACCGCCGCTGACAATCAGCGTGACCTGGTCGCGTATTCCCTCTTCGACTAGGAACTGCGCAACCTTGGGAATAGCATACTCGATAGGCATGGCGATATTTTTCTTCGCAATCTCAGGAGCTGCGCCTGTGCCGCCGTAGCTGCCGTCCAGATGAACTATATTCGCGCCCGCAAAGTATGACCCGACCGCAACCATGTCGACATCGTTAGGTGTCGAAACCTTCGCCGACACAAGCGCGTTGGGATTGACATGCCTGATCCAATCGATGTGCTTCTTGTGATCCTCAATAGAGTAGACGCTGTGGAACGGGAAAGGCGAGAATAGGGACGTTCCCGGCACGGCTCCACGCATCGCGGCAACGGCGGGCGTGTTTTTATCGCCCAACAGGTGGCCGCCCAACCCGGGCTTTGCACCCTGAGCATATTTGAACTCGACTATTCGCGCGCGGCGGATGGTCTCTTCGCGAACGCCGAAAAGGCCCGTCGCGACCTGCGTGATCATGTGATCCTTATATGGAACCAGCCGCTCTATGTAACCGCCTTCGCCAGTGCAGGAGAAAGTGTTCCATGCCGTAGCCGCGCGGGCTTTACTTAAGATTGTGACCGGGCTGACAGAGCCGAAAGACATACCGCCACCGTAGACGGGAAGATCGATTGTTATCTTTGGCCTGCCGTCTTCTCTGCGGTTGAGCGGTATCGAGACATTGATCTCATCAGGATTGGTCCGCTTGCCGCCTTCAGGAAAGACGAAATCGATCTTATCGAAACCGCCGCCGGAGTTGCCGGTTTTATAGTTAAGCTCGCCTTCGGGGACTTCGCCGGTCTCGGCCATATGCCAGATCGAGAGAATCAAGTCGGCTGTCCAGCGGAAATCGCCTAAAGACTCGTATAAAGGAAGAACATCAACTCTTAGAGCCTTTTGCGGGCAAATGTCCACGCAGTAGGTGCCGTTTTCCTTACACGTGGCGGCTGTACATTTGGACTCAAGCGGCCTTATAAAGTCCGCGTAACCTTCGGGTTTGACGTGCACACCCTGAGGGCAGACTTCGGCACATTTGCCGCACTTTATGCAGAGCTCATCATATCGTTTCACCTGGTATTTGCCGAGAGAGTTGCGCCAGCGATCCGGCGCGGGCTTTACCTCGCGCTGGGGAACCGGCAGGCCGTCTTCGGAGGACGAAACGAGTTTTCTATGTGGGTCGATGGTAAGAGACATTATTTCACCTCCACGCGCTTGCCGAATATCGGAGCGAAGCAGTCGCGCTCGAGGTCATCGAAGAACATCGCCCTTCCGGCTTCCCCGCGCAGCCGCCGCGCCTCGCGGATACCCATCGCGCCCATCATCTCAAGCATTTGAGAGTGCCATGCCGCCATCAGATTTACGATTCGATGGACGGCGTAATCATGGTCGACCTCGTTAAGACCTATGGGGCACTTGATCCCCTTGGTGCAGCTCTTGCAAACTCTGCACTCCAGAGCGATCATTAAAGGCACATCTATACTCAC
>DJHI01000104.1:13402-15198 GCA_002431715.1 Armatimonadetes bacterium UBA5829 | reverse complement strand
AAGCGTGACTTTGTCGCGAACACCTGCCGCGATCATTGCCTGGTGCATCTTACGCAGAGCTATAGAAATGTGTTCGGATTCAGGCTCGGATTGCAAATCCTCACCAATACTGGAAGTACGAACAACACCCTGCCAATCAGCGCAGACGTGCAGAGCATCGACTCCCGACTTTGCCAGCTCGACTGCCCGGTCTATCTGATCGAGCGGCAGCCTGACTATAGCTACCAGACTGGGGTTCGCATTCTTTGCGCTCTTTATGCGGTCGATAACATCGGCGCTGTCATNNGTCCCATTGAGCGAGCTTTGCGATTGCTGCCGGGTCGCCCGGAGCATTGCTCGCTATATGAGGCAGCGCAGCGTCGTTTGCCACAAGCATCGGATCGTCCGTTATTGCAAACGTGCCGAGTTCGTTGGCGGCGTCGAGAATCGCCTCGGAAATTTTAGCGTTCGGCGAGTGCCAGGGCATCATGTTGAAGATCACCGGAAGGGGTATCTCTACCTGACCCGGAAAATCGGTTTTCAGCGTGCCGTCCAGGTTGAACTCCAGCTTCATAGGCTTGCGGCCGAGATCGACATGGGTGCTGATATACTCGCGGCCGTGAATGCCGTCGCGCGTAGGTCGAACGATTTCGGACATATCCGTAAGAATGGAATCGAACCCGGGCCCTCTGAATGGGCCGGGATAACCCGCACCTGAGACAGGAATTTTGCCTGTTTCGGCCTGGAACCATGTGCAGGAGATGATGTCGGATGTCCAAACATCGTCCCCTATGGCAAGGTATTCTGGGTTTATCTGCTGGGTGAGCAGCCCTTTTGTGCAGCTCTGAACGCNNCAAAGGCAGCCCTTGCACTCGTAGAGGTATTCGACATAGTCCTCGGCGGTATGCTGAAGACGGTCGCGTTCATCGTTGTAAACGCTGTAGGCACACTCGCGCTTGACGCAGTTGTGACACGCGGAGCAGTCTTCGCGCCAGTCTATAATGCAGTATTTGCCAATCGGTTTGTGCCGCGGCGGCTCAGGGTTCGGATGTATGTGATACTTCGCAGGCATGATTAGCTCCTCGAAACCCCGCCGGATTTGATGACCTGTGATGCAAGTTCGAAATCTTCGCCCATGATATGCACTCCGCGCACGCCTTCGATCTTTTTAAGGCTGCTGATGGTCTCGACTGCCAGCAGGGAGCCTGCGTTTTTGATAACTTCATCCGGGATATCATATCTCTCGGAGTAAGATGCTGCCTGCTCGGCCGAAGCAATCGGCAATACGGAAGCGACGATAGCTATATCCTTTTGAATACCGTCTTTGCGAACGGCGTCCATCCAGGAGTTGAACTTATCTATATCGAAGACCGGCTGAGTGATCACAAAACCTGCTCCGGCTTTGATCGCTTTTTTCAATACCATTACATTAAGCTCTACCGGCTCTGCGAACGGATTTGTATCGACGCCTAGAATGAGGTCGGCAGAAACATCCTTTGACATCTGCAGGAGTTGGATAGGGTCGAGATCATAAACACCTTTGGCTGAGCCGGATGATGTAAGCGTCTGATGGCGTCCGGCGCTGCAGAGGATGTTTTTGATCCCCATGGATACCGCGCCCAGTAATGAGGACTGCAGAGCGATGCGGTTTTCGTCCCGGGTAATCAGGGCCATAATAGGCTCCATGCCGGCTTTTACCAAATGGCTGCATGCCGCAAGGCTCGAAAGTCTTACTCCATCCTCACTCTCGGGTACATAAAGAGCATGCACTGCATCCTTTAGCGCGGCTGCACAGGATTCCAGAGAAGTCGTGTTTG
>DJHI01000104.1:0-13386 GCA_002431715.1 Armatimonadetes bacterium UBA5829 | reverse complement strand
CCCCGTTCTTGATGGCTTGTGAAAAACTCATATTTACGCTACCACCCTCTGAAGAACGGGATTCTGTGACTCAACAAATCTCACCACTGCGTTTATCGCTGAATCGAATGCAGCCTGGGTGTTGTCGCAAGGCACAATTATCTCCACCGCTCCCGGCTCGATTCCCGCTTCAGCCAGATATTCGCGTGTCAACTCGACTCTGCGCGCCGCGCGGAGATTACCCTCCATCAGCCTGCACTCGCCAATCGGGCAAGTTAGCACGCATACCGCTTGTGCGCCGCTCTCGAAGGCCTTGAGCAGGTAGCGCGGATCGATCCGTCCACCGCAGGGAACAGCCTCCAGAGCCACATCATCCCGCATGCCGAGATCGGCAAGTTCCGCCGGGACAACGTTCCCCTCTACGCAATTTCGACAATAGTAAATGCGAATATCTTTCATAGTGCACACCTCCACAAAAGTGAAGCCCTCTCGATAGTTAAGCAAAGCCAGAGACGCAAAAAGGACGTCTTCGGAATGGGACACAGACACACACATGTCCCCTGGCGAAGACGCCCTCGTCGGTATTGCTCTACATAAAGCTTGCGGCAAATTACATCATTGCAGACGCCGCATAAACAAAAATCCACCCGATGGCGATCATTGCCTGGGTGGACCTCAAGTCGTCCTATCTTGCTGATTGACCCTCACTGGCCAACCATTCTTATTTAGTATTGCATTACATAGCCTAAAAAGTCAACGTTATAAGGGGTAATTGTTTCAGATTTTTTAAATCCGCTCGTAATGCAAGGTNNCAAATAGCAATTGCATGTCGACCGGCTGAATATTCTTTCTTGCCGACCAGCGCGACAGTCCCTTCAGGGACTATTATATTTATTGCTGTTTTGTGATCCTGTCTCCTGAGACCGATAATAATCTCACCGTGCGGCGTGGGAACCCTCCCTTTTGCCCATTCGAGGTCGCCGAGATACGGGCGGACTTCAAATTTGGCAAAGCCCGGATCAATGGGTCGTACACCTAATACACAAGTCGGCAGGATAAAGGCCGGAGCGGCACTCCAAGCATGACAATGACTTCTCGCGGGCCACTCGCCAAACCAACCCGGAAATGTCTCCCAGCAGGTGGTGGCGTCGTCATTGATCATCATACCCCACCATTTACGCACCAGTTCAATAGCGCGGCCAACATCCCCCGCTTTGTCGAGAGCCTCTAATGTAAAAGCCATCATAAATGGGCTGCCTATCGTGACCCATCCCTCGGGGACATCTGTCAGGTATTTTGCGAACAGGTCGGATTTATCTTTTGGGACGATATCGCACAGGTAAGCAATAGTCTGGGTCTGTTGGCTGATTACCGTGCTTCGGGAACCGTCATCGTGTATGCAGTCTATATAAGCCTGCTTGCTCTCTTCCCAAAGGTGCTTATTGATCGCAGATTTGAGTTCATCCGCCCACTTTCTATACAATTCAGCGTCATCGGTCTTGCCCAAGACCTCGGCCACTTTTGCGCTGCGCCTTAGCGCGAGCACCTGGAGCATGTTCTGATGCGTGACCACACCCGTACGCGGGGTGTCCATAGGCGCCCAATCGAGAAGGTTCCATGCATCTTCGAGTTCAAAAAGGCCGTCTGAGTTGGTGAACATTTCTCTTATGTTGAAATTCTGCTTTCTTATAGCAGGATAGACCTCTTCCAGAAACGATTTGTCGCCCGAGAATTGATAATGTTCCTGGCATCCGATTGCCCATAAAAGGCTCCAAGCAGGGAGAATATCCTCCCAACCGCTGGGAACCTGGCTCTCGACTATAGGTGAACGCCACAGCGATTCTCCTGCGAGAAGCAGGCAGCGCCGAGCCAGTTTATAATCACCGAAGCCGGTGTATGCGAAAAGACTTTCGTTACGAGCGTCGCCTACCCAGAAGGTCTGCTCGTAGGTTGGACAGTCGACGAAGGTGTCTTCACTGCAAAGGCGGACCGTAAGGCGGGAGATATCCCAAATCTTGTTGAGTTTATAATCGCTGCAGTGAAACTCGCCGCGCTCCGTGTAGGGATATACGTGCTCATTACAGCATATCTTTTTAATCTGTGCGGAGGCTGCGCAGCCTTCGGGGAAGCGAACAACTAATTTGGCATATCTGACGCCTCGGCGAATTACCGAGCGCCAGTTCTGCCAGCCTTCGCGAGCGACGTATCTGAAAGTGTTGTGCAAGGAGAGTGTAGGCTGCGCTTTATCGCCCGATATATATTCAAAACCGTTGAAGTCGAAGATCGTTCCTTCTGGAGCATTGAGAGACATTTCGAGAAATCCGACAGTCATACGGCCGAAGTCGATGAGAAACTCTGTGTCACCATCTATAGATGGAAAGATTACTGCGGAGTTCTCATTAGGCGAGAGCATGGCTTCTGGGTTTGATATGTGAACGCGATTGCCTGTATCGATTTCGTTGTCCGTAAGGGCCAGGACATTGACATCATACATGTCATCAGGATTGACCGCTTTGACTTCGGGAATCACGGCAATATCGGCGGCTGTTTTGGTCTGCCAGGCATTTATGAAAGCGGGAGCGTCTTTCGACTCAAAACTGCTCACAAACGCGAATGGCGTGAGCGCGTCATCACCGAGCGGAGATTTAAGCGTTATGCCTTTTCCCTCTATCAATAGAGTAAGGTTTGAGTCATGATAGTAAGGTATCGAGATATCGGCTATGAGCAGATGCTCGCCTGATTGGATTTCGATTCCGTTCGCTGCGTCGGCCTTGTCTATATCACGGCCGTCCAGTCTTAGAGCTTCGCAGCACGATACAAAAGGCTTGATCGCCGCCTTAGTCTTTTCCGAACAACTCAGCACGGTGATTATCAGGCCGGTCATTGCCGCTGGATTAGCCGTTTTTTCATCGGGGAGCATGATAGACCTTACGTTCATGCTCCAGACCTGCTTGGGAGGTTTTACCGTGTGAGATTCCATTATGCGTGTGGGATGAACGGCCAAGTCCGTAAGGAACGGAATATCCCTGGGTAGCAAATTGCCCCATACGGCGCCGTCGATCTCGATTGGATTATCCCATTTGGAATCATCAAAACCCGGCTCTCTCCAGCCAGTAGGTTCGCTCCGGGCGTCAAAAACCTCGGTCCATGCCTGTTGGCAGGCCATGCGTGGAACTCGGCGCATATAAGACTGGTGCTCTGTGACTTTCCAGGTGGAGTCAGTTTTGGCGGCGACTTTGCCGTCGATATCTATCTGTGCTCGCAGGCCGCCTGGAGAATCGAGATACTGGAATGTGCCCAGGCCGTAATGCTGCACGAGCACTGCGACTGCATTTTTGCCAGGCTTTAGGTAAGGCGTTATATCATAGGTGTCATACCGCCAGGTTTGGGTGAATGCCCGCACCGGTCCGAAACCTATATACTCGCCGTTTATCCAAGCGCTGTATCTTGAATCGGCCGTTATGTGCAGTTCGGCCTTTGTGAAGCTATCGAGATCAAACTCTTTGCGAGAGCAGAGATAGTAGTTGCGCGGGGATTTTTCTCCCCTACTCCATATCCACTTAGCCTGCCAGTCCATTTAGGCAAAGCTCCTTTCATACTCAAACAACTTGCATGAGTATAGCATCATAACACGCGCTCGCATAGTACCCTGAGCATGTGAATATTATCAGCCGAAAATAAGATGTATCGTTCACACAAAAGAGGTGACTGGCATGGACTCTTACTGGATGAATGAGTTCAACAATGAAGATCTTCTCTTCAACAGCGAGGAACTTGAAGACGCATTTTATTGCCCGTATACCAATGGTCCGCAGTGTGCTCTGCTCAGCAATGGCTGGCAGCCGCAGGAACTCTGCGAGACCCTGGAGTGCGAGCAGTTGAAGCTGTTGAAGCGGAATCGAAAAAGACGCGCTGCCTGAGCAAAATTAACATGCCAACATTGACTTGCAGGTGTTAGAGCCATTATCATAATGTCAGCTTAGCCGTTTTCACCAGGAGGGAGAAATGAGTAAACTGACAAGATCTGGAGCTTTAATCGCTGCACTAATTTTTGCGTCCGGCCTGACGCTTGCGAACGCCGCAACCAAGACAAAACCAAAGCCGAAGACGACCACGCAGCCACATTACGTCCAGGGCACTACTCAGCTTAAGGGCGAATACGCCGAAATGGGCAAGACATATACCCTCGGCAAGGAAGACCCGCTTAACATTAACCTCAAGAGTGCGGAATACACAATAGAGCCGATAAAGATTGGTGAAACTTCATACGTCCCAACTGCGGACGAGAAGCTTCTGGTTCTGCACTTCACCTATCATAATCCACAGCCTCGCGAGCGATTCACCCGCTGGGACAGCTTTGATTTTACAATCGTCGATCCACAGGATGAAAACCATGAGGGACTGGTGGATCTCGGTATGGAGAAGGACAAGTCGACATGCTCGATGGATTTAAAGCCTGCCCAGAAGATAGATGTCTACGGTGTAATGAGAGTCCCGGCCAAGGGTGAAATGCCCAAGCTCATTATAAAATCTTCCGACCAATTGGTGCTGCGTTATAACCTTAAAGGCAAAGTAAAAGGTTTGAGCGAACCCTATGCGGACACATCCGACAAGACCGGCGCAACCGCTCTCGCCAAAGTCCCCGCTAACATGGGTGTCTATTACCCGCTTTCAAATCTCGAAGTGAAGCTCGACAAAGTGGAATACAGCATCGGGCCCACGATGGGTGAGACGGAACTGGATGAATCTGAAGTCTTTTTAGTAGCGACGATCACCGCTAAAAATGTCGGAACGAGCCCTGAATTTATGCGATGGGATAGTTTTGACGGCAAAATAATCGATGTAGACGGTGTTGAAGCAGCCGATTGCGTGGACATGTTCCAGAAAAGTAAGGATAAGACCTATGGAGGCGATGTTCAACCCGGGCAGGAACTTACGGTTCGCTGTATATTCAAGATGCCGGATGACACCGATGTAAAGACGCTTTCAATGCATTACGACGCTAACAGGACATTCCTCTTCGATATCAGTAACATACAG
The DNA here is from genome assembly GCA_002431715.1 of Armatimonadetes bacterium UBA5829. GTDB lineage: Bacteria > Armatimonadota > UBA5829 > UBA5829 > UBA5829 > UBA5829. Next base: position 8,367 of record DJHI01000104.1, on the reverse strand, counting down.
AAATAGGAATCGCAAAATGGGTCGGATTATTCCGGCCCATTTTTTTGCATTATCCCTCTTTACTATTCAAACCGCTAAAAGCTGCCGCCGAAAAGACGGATCATAAGAAGCACATTCAGCCCTACAATAACCAAGCCCGAAATAATCATCAGCGAGGATTCCAGCCGCCCGTTTGAATACTTACCCATCACACGTCTGCTCTGCGTCAAGAGCAGCAGAGGAAGCATGGTAAGCGGCAATTGCACGCTCAGGCATACCTGGCTGATTATCAGCGCCTGGAAGGTGTTTTTGATCATCATAATGATCGCGAGAGCAGGCAGGAGAGTGAGGACTAATCCCGTTCTGAACCATCCGCTGTCGAGAGCGGTCTGTTTGCCAAGATAGCCGCTGAATGTGGTTCCACCTGCAATCCCGGCGGTCATAGAAGATGAAAGGCCGGCAAAGAGGAGCGCAATGCCGAATATGACTGAGGCAAGATTGCCTGCAAGTGGACGCAGGGTGTCGGATGCCTGCTTGAGGTCGTCTACATATACTCCATTTCTGTGAAAGACTGCCGCCGCAACGATCACCATTGCGCAGTTGATCGCCATTCCGACTAACATTGCTACGAGAGTATCGACGAATTCAAAGCGCAGGAGCCGCCTTGTCTCGGATTCACTTGCGCCTTTCCAGTTGCGGTTTTGTATCACCTCCGAATGCAGATACATATTATGAGGCATTACAACCGCTCCGAGAACTCCCATTGCAACGATAATGCTCTGTGAACTGATGCTGGGAATGAATGTATGGTATACTGCGGCTCCCCAATTGGGTTTTACGATATAAAGCTCGACCAGATATGCGAACCCGATCAGGCTTACGAACGCGACAATCAGCTTTTCCAGAGACTGATATCTCTGAAACCAGATCATACCGATAACAAACACTGTCGCGATCACCGCCGCCGCTCGAACAGAAAAGCCAAAGAGCAGATTAATTCCCAATGCGGCTCCCAGAATCTCCGCAAGCGCAGTCGAGACCATCGCCGCCATGGCCGTAAAGCCGTAGATTATTCTCGGCACCGGCGTTATATGCTCGTGGATGGCTTCTGCGAGACACTTTCCCGTTACTATCCCAAGGTGGGCCGACATGTGCTGCCAGAGGATCAAAACCAGTGTGCTGAGTGTAACCACCCACAAAAGCGAATAATTGAACCCGGCGCCTGCAGCAATGTTAGTCGCCCAGTTGCCGGGGTCGATGAAACCGACCGTCACAAAGAACCCCGGCCCGAGGTAGCTGATGACTTGCCTCAGCATCATCGCGCTGCCTCGGAACCTTCGTCCGCGTCCGTTTATGAGTGTCGGAAGATTAATGCGCATAGTCAAGTTGGCGGTTGGCAGTCAGTCGGCAGTTGACTGTAACCTATATCCCTACCTTGAAGTTGATTATGCTCTTGGCGCCCAATTTGGTCGAGACTTTGGGATCGATGGATTCAATCGATCTCTCCGCAAGATCGACTACTTCGGCGCTCTTTGCGCCTTTGATATCTATAGAGATATCGGAAATCTTGGTGCCGATATTGAAGCCTCTTACTATGAGAGCCTCATCGGACTCGGCCTTCTTGATTGCGCTAATCGTGAACTCGCCGTCGATCTTCATTAAGCTATTCTCCATCGGCATGTCGCCATTATGTATGCTTGTTTGAGATACAACCAGCGGCGTATTAAACATATGTGCCTGTTTCCAACTTTCGGCTTCCTCCCAATTGGCCGCGTGCGGATAGACGGCATATTCAAAGACATGTTCGCCTATCACCTGGCCGCCCGTCTGCCGCTCTGGTCCTCCGACCCCGGTGCCTGTTGCTCTAAGAAGCGTGAGAGCCATGGTTCTCGCTTCGTCGTCCTTGACCTCATACTGAGGGAGGCCTTTGTTGATGAGAGTAAAACCGATTCCGCCGCCGCTTATATCGACAAACGACTTCTGCGGATGGACGGAAGGCATAGGCTCGCGCCAATCGGCGCATACGGGCGTCGCTATGCTTCGCTCGACAACATCAAAAGCCTGCTCAGCATGTGAAACCGTGGCAGGAATCGCGGTGGGGAAGAGAACCCTAAACCGATGGTCTTTCGCCTTGTTGTCGAAGATAGTCTTGAAATCAACGCGTTTGGAACCAGCCGCAAGGATTACAAAAGTCCGCGCTTTACAGGTAACGGTTTCGTCCGAGCGGCTCTGCCTATCCGTATCGATGCTTTTAGGCAGTTCGAGGTCGGTTTCGATCTCAAATACCACCCGCACCGGGTTATTTTCGACTACGGAAACTCTGCACTTAGCTCCAAGGCTGGTTATCACTTTATCATTAAGCGGCTTGACATAGTTATAGCCGTCACCGATATCGCCGCCGTCCTCAAAGATCAGGCAGGTGGTGTATGCGGCATCGGTCTGCTTATCGAGTATATAGAGAGTGCCGTCGCTGGAGACCGTGACAGCAAGATATTCGTTTTCAGCGGTATCGGGCCCCATAAGCATATTCGCAGGCTGACGGTTGGGCCTATTAAGGGCCTCCAGCCTGTATGCCTTGTAACCGACAGACGGCACATCTTTTACTTCAAATGCAACTTTGCATCTGCGAACACAATTTTGATCTGGGACATTGTGCATTGTCTGCTCCAGAATCCAGGGCTCAGAGGTCTTGAGCAGTGCGCTGGGAACCTCGTCGTCATTGGGGTCGATAATCCGAATGCTGTCCAACGGCCATTTCGAGGGCACATCAATCTCAGCTTCGATAACTTCACTGCGCTTGAAGCCGAGTGTGTTGAATACAGGCACGAGCAGAGTGTGATCCGGGTCGGAGGCGATGGAGCCGATTTTGTTCGCTATATATGCCATCGACTTCTTAAGCATAGGTTCGGCGATCTGCATGGCCTGTTCGTAGCGATAGACCATCTCCTTGTGAACCTGATCGATACTGCAGCCGCAGATGGAGTCGTGCGGGCTATTTTTGAGCAGATACGTCCATGCAAGGTCGATATAACTCTTAGGGTATTTATCGCCCAGCACCCATGCCCATGCGCAGATAGGCTCGACATATTTCTCCAGCAGGGTTTCACATATATGATTTGCCTGTTTGAGATGAATCCGGCTGCTCATGACGTTCGCGAGCACGGACTGCAGCCTCCATTTGCGGTTCGACCATCTGAGTTCGCCCTCATAGGTCTTGAGATCGGGATTCTCGTCCTTTACCGCTTTTATAAACTCAGGAAGTGTGCTGTGACAAAGCTCCAGATCATCGAGCTTTTCGTTAGCCAGCTTTATGATCTCGGGAGTTTTATATTGCGGGAAGATGTGATCGACCCCGTCCATAAAGAGAAGCTGAGATGTGGTTGCGCGTTCATTTATGCAGTCCTGGAGGAGCGCTTTGAGCTCGTCCAGCGCCTGGTCTTCATCGATGGGCTTGTCGTCATCCCTGAGTGTCGCAATCATTCGATAAAGAAAATTGCTATATGAGTTATCATCAGGGAGCTTAATTGCAAGAACCTCGGAACCGTTCGGTGACTGCCATGTGAACTCGGCATCGACCTGATCCGTCGTTATGCCCCTGAGAAGAACTGCACTGTCGATCCCGAACCCTCGCAAGATTTGCGGAAGCTGGGATATATGGCCGAAAGCATCCGGAACATAGCCGACCGCCATGTAGTTNNAGAGCTGCTTACCTCGCAGCAGGTTGCGGATCATACTCTCTCCGCTAACGAGGAATTCATCCGGCTGGTTATACCAGGGGCCAATAAGAATACGGCCCTGCTCTATCAGGCTGCGCAGGCGTTTTTCGTTCTCAGGCCGTATCTGAAGGTAATCTTCGATAACAATAGTCTGGCCGTCGAAGACGAAGTATTTATAATCGGGGTTTGTCTCCATCAGATCGAGCAGGTAATCAGTTAGATCCACAAGCCGCATTCTGAAATGCTGGAATGTTTTATACCATTCGCGATCCCAATGAGTGTGAGAGACAACATGAGCCTTATGTTTAATTTCGGGCATTTACTCCTCCATAGATTGCATTAGCATTGATATGTTAGAAGTTTGCCCGCTGGGATGTCAAGGCGGGGTTATGGTTTGTGAGTTTTGAGTTGTGGGTTAAATGTCAGTCGCCGAGAAACATCCTGGCATATTTCTCCTGATTTTCTCGGTAGAAGTCGCGGCCATAAGCATCGTTGATAACAATAAGGGGAAGATCGACTACTTCGAGTCTGCGGATCGCTTCACAGCCGAGGTCTTCATATGCAATTACTTCGCAGGATATGACTCGCTTTGCGAGCATTGCCGCCGCGCCGCCTGTGGCTGCGAAATAGACAGCTTTGTGCTTTTTTATAGAATCGATAACGGCCTGATTGNNCTTGCCGATCATACCTTTTAGTCCAGCTTCAAGAAGCGCCGGAGTGAACGAATCCATCCTGCCTGACGTTGTAGGGCCTGCAGAACCTACGACCTGACCGGGCCTGGCTGGGGTCGGGCCGACATAATAGATTACCTGGCCCTCGATATCGAACGGGAGAGGTTTGCCCTGGCTAATAAGCTCGATCATACGAGCGTGAGCTGCATCCCGGGCGGTATAGACCACACCCGAAAGCAGCACGTGATCGCCTGCATGAAGCTGATCGATTACGACGCTATCCAGAGGAGTTGACAGGCGAATAACACTCATCAAATCTCAAACTCCTTGTGCCTGGCTGCATGGCACTGGATCGTAATGGCCACAGGCAGGCTGGCTATATGGCAGGGGTAGGACTCCACATGAACGGCCAGAGCGGTAACTCTACCTCCAAGTCCGGCCGGACCGACACCTGTCCGGTTTACAGCCTCCAGCAAATCACGCTCGATCTCGGCATCAATCGGATTCGAGCTGGGCTTGCCGACCTCGCGCAGAAGCGCTTTTTTAGAGAGCAGAGCCGCTTTTTCCATAGTGCCGCCGAGTCCGACACCAACTATGATAGGCGGGCAAGGGCTGGGACCGGCATTCTTGACCGTATCCACAACCAGTTTGCGGACACCGTTCATCCCCTCGGCGGGCTTCAGCACACGAGCGATGCTCATATTCTCGCTTCCACCGCCTTTGGGAGCGACGGTGATTTTAACTTTATCGCCGGGCACGATCTCGGTGTGGATCACAGCGGGTGTATTGTCGGCCGTATTTACTCGATCCAGTGGATGACGAACAATCGACTTTCTGAGATATCCCTCTTCGTATCCCTGGCGGACACCTTCATTTATGGCGTCATATAGACTTCCATCAACTATATGCACATCCTGACCGAGTTCGACAAAAACAAGCGTAAGGCCTGTGTCCTGGCAGATGGGAACATGTTCGGCCCGGGCGATCTCGGCGTTTTCGACTATCTCGTCGATAACTGTTTTACCGGCGGCCGATTCTTCGATACCCCAGGCGTCTTTCAGTGAGCCGAGGACATCATCCGGCAGGATATAACACGCCTCTATACAGGCGTCTTTGACGTGTTTTGTTATGGTTTGTGCGCTGATTTCTCTCATGACTAGATATTCATTCGATTTCGTGAAATCTACCCGCATCCTTCGACAGAGCTCAGGATGCTACGGCAGTCGTTTACGATCTTTAATTTATATCTTTCCCAAATACGCCATGGGTGGTCAAATTTATATCCGGCAGTGATCTGGGCCTTGTGACTGATGGGCTCACAGCAGGATGGATTGACTTTGTGGATATAAACCTCACGTGATCATCGGGAAAAAGGCAATTTCTTCCGCCGCTCCATGGGTCATTGCCTGACTCAGGGCCGTCATACCAGCCGACCTTGTTCCTTGCGCTGTGCAGAGTCCAATACTCGGCCACCATTATTTTTTTGGAAGCGAATCTGACAAGCGACGACTTTATGGTCGAACAGGGAAGTTTCGGATTGGTGGCGGCATATTTGGTTCGCAGATAATCGCCGTTGGCTACCGAATCGATATCGGCCGGTGTCATATAGAAACACGTGGAATAGGCATATGATGTGCCCGCATATATCCCCGGCGGTGTCGGGTCGGCAGNNTTTTCTCTGCTGATACCGACGTATTTGCGCATAGTCTCGCGCCAGTAATAACCCGACCAGAGATATTGATTATCGGTGTTGGGATAGCAGGCGTTGTAGTCGGATAGATATGCGCCAAACGCCCGGCCTATTTGAGAAAGATTGGATTGGCAGGCCGAGCGCTGGGCAGTTGTTTTTGCATTGATAAAAATCGGCGCGAGAATTGCTGCAAGCACGGCGATTACGCCGATGACTACAAGCAGTTCAATGAGAGTGAAGCCTCGTGGCTTTCTCACTTTAGTTTGCCATCCTCGCGGAGCTTGAAATACTCGTATGCAAGCCAGGTACTGGGCATATTGACCGACGTTCCGAATTTCTCGAGCATTCGCGCAAATCCGCGCTTATGCGCATCAGGAGACTGATCGGAATATTCGAATTTAATAACAGCTTCGTGGACAACCTGCATTCCCCACCTTATAAATTTGGCTCTGTTCTGAGCAAACTGCCTCTGCTGGAGTTTTGCATATCCACGGGTGATCTTTTCGGCTACTTCTTCCCAACCGACCTCGACTGCACGGTCCCTGGCCCGCTGCTCGCTGACCGACTGGGCGGTTATATCGCGCGCCTGGGCAAGTTTTTTCTGGGCTTCGTATTCGGCGAGGGTCGTGCCCTCGATCGTTTTCAGGCGGATTTTCTGCTTTAATACATCACTTATGGATTGTTCGATAATTGCGAGGTGCTGCGCGCTGCGAAGGTGGCCTGCCATAGGCGCGTCAGCATTGCTGAAGCCGAGGATAAACTGGCCGTCCTCAACCGTTATTCCCACTCCGGCCTCCAGCGCGACGTAGAGTGTCGGAGCGATGACTCTGTCTTTTACTTTTTCTTGAGCAATCTTCCAAACATTAATGGCTTCTTGCTGCGTTATTTCTCCCATTTCTGTATTTCCGTTCTATTTTGTCAATATGAAGTTATGTGTATAAACGGCATTTGCCGTTATATCCGAAACCGGCTTTGCGAACACAACCAGCGTAAGTGTGAGAATAAGAGTCACCACAATAGCTGTGTTTATCGCCGTACTGCCAACAACCTTGATCTCCGCTTTGGCAGGCATAAAGAACATCAACCGTACTACATTCAAATAATAATACGCTGAAATTACGCTGTTTACAACTCCCAATATGGCAAGCACGACAAGCTCGGGTTTGCCTGCATTGATGGCGCTCCCAAAAACAAACAACTTGCCGAGGAATCCCGCTGTGGGCGGAACTCCGGCAAGCGACACCAAAAATACCGCGAGAGCCGATGCATAGAAAGGCGCCTGTTTCATCAGCCCTGCGTAACTCTCTATGGCGTCCGACCTTAATCGTTTACCGACCGCAATCACAACAGCGAAAGCGCCCAGGTTCATAAAGAGGTACGCCATTATATAGATCAACACGCCCTGGATATCCATTGGCGACTGGCCGAATATGTTGGCCCGCACCGCGGCGCTGGGAGTATCAAAAGCCGACCCCGACCGCATGAAGATATGCATAGCCGTCAGCACGCCGACCATCATATAGCCGACCTGAGCAATGCTCGAATATGCAAGCATTCTTTTTATATTCTTCTGCCAGATCGCTACCAGATTGCCGTAGAACATGCTGAGCGCGGTAAGCACGACCAGAATCCAATACCAGCTCAGAGAACTCGCATTTGACGGAATGGCAACCACAGTAAGGAAGCGAATGACAACCGCCAGACCCGCAGCCTTGCTTACAACCGAAAGGAAAGCAGTGACAGGTGTCGGAGCGCCTTCGTAGGTGTCGGGTGCCCAGAAGTGAAACGGAACCAGAGCAAGCTTGAACCCGAGGCCTACCAGAGTAAACATAATCGCCACCCAGCCTGCGCCGGAGAAGGCGGCTCTTCCGGTAAATCCGGCGGCCACCGCGCTCAGAGAGGTGTTTCCACCCGTAACCCCGAATAGAATCGACATTCCATAGAGCATTACAGCGGAGCAAGCCGCGCCGTATAAGAAATACTTAAGGCCTGCTTCCGCTGAGCGACGGTCCGTCTTTGCAAAAGCGGCTAATACATAACTTGTAAGACTTAAAAACTCTATGCTGAGATATATGGCAATAAGATCGGAAGCTGCCGCCAAAAGGGTTGCGGCGACGGTCGCAAACATCAGCAGTGAATAATACTCGGCCTTATGGACCTGATGCTCGCCGAAGTGCTCGAGTGAAAGGAGCATCACGATGAGGGTTCCGGCAATCGCTATAAAAGATATTATCGCCGCAAATGGATCGACCGTAAGCTGCGCGTGGCCTCCGGCTGTGACAAAAATCCCCACGGCGGAGAACTTGGTGAT
>DJHI01000194.1:12171-14601 GCA_002431715.1 Armatimonadetes bacterium UBA5829 | reverse complement strand
TGATGCAAGCTATTCGATTTCTTCACTTTCATCTGAGACGCAAGAGTTAATTCTTAGGCATATGCAGATGTGGTATGGACACGAGGGTAATGTATTTGGTGAAAAGGACAAGCAGGTTCCCGAAGAATATGTGAAAGCGCTATCTACCGGCGGAATAACTTTCGACTTTGAGCCGGATGAGTTTGATTGGAAAAAATATGAGCATAATAAGTTCGGTGGTTTTGGGGTGTATGTCAAAGGTCGTTTCTTTCATTGCATGCCTTTTATAGGTGATTCTTCCAGTCCGATGCTGAAGTATTTATATGGCAGAAGACTGCCGCCTTCAGACAAGAGACCGAATACTCGTCTGGAGGCTGAAATTGAAGAGTCGGAGCTTATGGATAAGCTCTTTCCTATTGAGCCCCAGGCTGATGTGGCTGATGAGCCGGATTTACACAAGAAGATTAAGGTTACGCTCGAAAATAAATATGAAATCGAGCTTGTCGATTATCAGGCAGCCGTTGAAAAGGCAAGCGGACTTTCAGTTGTTTCCGACAGCTATAGACGCATCGAAGGCGGCGCTGCCATAGGTTCCGAAGCAGAGCTAAAAGATATCTTGAGTGAGATTGGTAAAGGATATCGTTATAATTGGGATAAGCATGGCCATGTTATAGAACTCAGGAGCAAGGAATGGTTTAAGAGAAGAACTACCCAAGTGCCCGACGATTGGGTTGAACAATGGCGCGCCAATTTAAAGAAGGTCGGTTATGTATCAATCGATGACTATAGTCAAATCGCCTCTCTTACAACTGACCAGATTGAAGAGAATATCAGATATGATGATTTACTTGGCAAACTAGAGTTGTTCTCTTCAGCGCATACAAAAGACTTATGGCTCTTGCGGCTGTATGGCTCGCTGAACCAGGAGCAGAAAAAAGGTATCTGTTCCGAGAGAGGTCTTAGTCTGATGTCATTGAGTAATGATCAGTGGGACTTGGTATGCCGATTTTATCCAGATAAGGGGCAGGTGACTCCGACTTCGGTGTTTGTGAGTTGTTCTACAAGTACTGATAACCAGGGACAACCGGTCTATCTGTTTACTTTAATCGATGTAGAGAAAAACAAAATCTTGCACAAATGGTTCGTGCCTATTCTTAAGTATGAACCGCCCAAGATCGAGTCGCAGAAGAGCATTGACGAGAAGAAGAGTGATTCCACTTCAACATCCGCAGAACCTGCGAAGAAGTGATGGAGGTTAATGTGAAAAGGGTAGTATGGTTAGCAATTATATTAGGGTTGATTGTTTGCACTGGCGTATATGCGGCTGGTAAGGTTACAGTCGATCCGAATGCGAGTACAAACCGTGCGGCAGTTGAAGAATGGGATGCAGATTCGCGTCTTTCTCGGAAAGTAACTTACGAAGCAAGGCATAAAGCCGTGAAGGCTATTCTTACCGACCTCTCAGATATGACAGGCATCACCTTCAATGCCGGTTACAACAAAAACGACTGGCAGGTCCGCGATCGTAAAATGAATATCTTCGCAAAAGATATTACTCTCGCCGATCTGATGAGCTCTATCGCACGGGATATGAAGTTCAAGTGGAGCGTGAATAAAGATGAGACGCCATGGACATATCGGCTATATATGGACAGAACGACATTGGTTGCGGCCAATGCTGAACTGTCTACAGCTCAAAAGCAGTTCGATGAGACGTTGCGGCGCAAGCGGGCTGAGTTTATTGATATGATCGAGAATTGGAACGATGATCTGTCGAGTGATGAAATGGAAAGCCTGCGCAAAGATAATCCATATTTGTACTGGCTGCACAACCAGGGTGCAGGTGCTGCTATTAAGGGTTTGTTTGATGACATACCTGGCATGAAGGAGAACCTTCTTAACCAGGAACGGGATATGTATTATCCTATGTCCAGCCTGACGCAGGAAACACAGCAGCTTGTTCTCAATACGGCAAAGAAGCTATATCTATTAAAGGGCAAAAGGTATGCCGGTAACGGAGAGTCTTTTCCTGAGGAGGCCGTAAAAGCTTTTTCTACGGGCAGAATGTGGTTCGATTTTGTGCCGGATGAATTGGGTTGGAAAGTGATCGAGCACAGAAAGTATGGCGGCATAGGGCTCTATGTAGGCGACCAGTTTTTTGGAATGGAGCCATATCTGGCAGACCCGGCAAATCCTGTGATGCAGATGCATGCGGAGATAGATTTGCAGGCCAGCGAGAAGCATATATCGATGGAAGAGGCCTGGAAGCAAAATATATCTGATTTTCAAAGTGCTGCCGTTAAAGAATCAAAGACAATTGAAGAAGTCTTTCCGTCCGAGCCGGTGGTCGAACACCCGGATGAACCAGATATACATAAAAAGATTCAAATAAAGCTTGAAAAGAAAGATTGGGTGAGTTTCTCAGATCTCGAAGCAGCGACCGCAGCAGCG
>DJHI01000194.1:0-12160 GCA_002431715.1 Armatimonadetes bacterium UBA5829 | reverse complement strand
GATTTGCCGTAGTGTCTGACAGCTACAAGCTCAATGATGGTTATGCTACTGTTGGCGAGTCTGAAACTGAGATCAAAGACATACTAGACACGATCTGCAAAGGTTATTTCTACAATTGGGAAAAGCATGGACCCATTATAGAGTTGCGCAGCAGGGAGTGGTTCAAGAAAAGGACTACTCAGATTCCTGATGAGTGGGTGGAAAGATGGCGCACAAATCTCAAGAAATTAGGTTATATGTCTATAGACGACTATGCTCAGATAGCTCAGCTTACAGGTCCTCAGATCGTTGAAAATCTAGGGCTTGATGAGGATTTCTATCGTGCAGAAATGTTCGACTCTGCATACGCCAATCAGATCTGGTTGATCAGGCTTTATGCTTCATTGAGCGACAGCCAGAAAAAATCTATATATTCACAAACAGGCTTGAGCCTATTGTCGTTCAGTCCTGATCAGTGGGATTTGCTGCGAAAGGCGTGCAAGAATTTTGCAGTCGAGCCAGACAAGGTTTCTGGTATGCTCAGTTGCACTGTGTTCAGAAAAGAAAAAGAAGCTCCTGAGTATACATTCAGGCTCCTTAATACCGATGGTGGCGGTGTGGAACTCGAGAGTTGGATAGTCACAACACTAGCCTATCATGAACAAGAAAAAGCTGAGCAGGAACCGGCAAAGGCGAATGAGAAAAAAGGCGAAGAGAAGAAGAGTGAGGCCACTTCAACATCTACCGAGGCGGACAAGAAGTGATCGGAGGATTGTATGAAAAGGGTAGTGTGGTTAGCAATTATATTAGGGTTAATTGTTTGCTCTGGTGCATGCGCGGCTTGTAAGGTTACAGTCGATCCGAATGCGAGTGTAACCCGCACACAAGTAGAGGAATGGAGTGCCGATGCTCGTCTTTCCCAACGATCGGCTCATAAGCTGGTGGATGCGGATGCTTAATTATAAAGATCCTGCTGCTGTTGAGGGCAAACAAACCGGGGAGAAACAAGAGAAAGATAGGCCGTCCGTGACAGAGAAGAAGTAGTATGATTTCAACTTTGCTGCAATGCCCAAACACAAATGCGAGGGATATGCTTTATAAAACTGCCGATAATGAGCAATCCCTTGCAGTTATTTTGAATGTGAGCCTCTTTTTGATCCGCCGCGAACAGCGCTCAACGCCATTCCGATGAAAGCAATGCATGCAATCACTGTCATACCGGAATGCATTCCGTGTGTAATAGCGACCGGCTCAGGAAGATTTTTAAGCGAGTGCAGGGTAGATATATAGATCAATCCTGAAAGCACCGTTCCCGACGCGAAGCCCGTATTGCGCGCGGCTGCGAGAACCGCTCCGGCGACTCCCTGCCTTTTGCGCGGAGCCGAGCCCATAATCGCGCTGTTATTTGGCGCGGTAAATAGCCCGGCGCCGATGCCTATCGTAGCAGTAAATGACATCATATGCAGCGGCGATGCGCTGGGGTTAAGAGTCCTCAAGAGCATTATGCCTGTTCCCATAAAGGCCATTCCAAGCGTTGCCGGCAGAGTGACTCCGATCTTGTCCGATAAAAATCCGCTCGGTCCGGTCAGAAACATCATTACGACCGGTGTCGCCATCATGATCATACCTGCGCGGGCTTCGGGGTATCCTGCCGCATGCACCAGAAAGAACGGCATGAGAAAATTAACTGCCGCAGTGCATACGTAGCACAGGAATGCAGCTATAGTCGAAGCTGTAAATCTCCTGTTTGCAAACAGACTGAAATCCAACGCGGGATGCTCGACCTTGCCTTCGATTACAACAAACGATATCCAGGCCGTTACCGATATACCGAGCGTGCCCAGTATCAGCGGATTTTTCCAGCCGGTGTCAGGTCCTTTGCTGAGTGCGAAAAGCAGCGTAGCCAGGGCAATTGCCATTGTGGTGGCTCCTGCCGGGTCGAATGTCTGGTCTGAGTCGGACTTATCTGCCTTGAGGACTCTCAGCGAAACACAAACCATAGCTATGCCTATGGGCACGTTTATGAAAAATATCGACGGCCAGCCCAGTTGCTGGGTCAAAAAGCCTCCCAATGCCGGGCCGATAGACATACCCAGATAGGTCATTGTGGCCTGAAGACCGAGCGCCCTTCCTCTTTCACCAGCTGAAAATGCTGAGATAACTATTCCGGGGCTTAATGCAAAGAGCATTGCTGCTCCTATGGCCTGCAGAGCGCGCGATGCAATAAGAAACCCGATCAATCCGGATATCCCGCAGCAGAGGGAACCTAAAGTGAACACAATCTGACCGAGTATATAAATTCGGCGTTTGCCGTAAATGTCCGCCAGCCTGCCGAATAAAAGCAGTGATGAGCTGGCTGTGATCAAATATATGAGGACTACCCATTCTATCGTGGAAACAGGCGACTTTGTCGCTTTCTCAATCGCAGGCAGAGCGATGTTTACGACGCTTGCATCCAGCGCGGACATAAATGTCCCTGAGCCCACAATCGCAAGCGTCCACCATTTCAATCCTATCCCCAGGGGACCGTTTTGTTCTTTCATTACTACTTTTCTATTTCCTGAATTTCTGTCGAACACTACGAAATTGGCGGGGGCATCTTTCCCCCGCCAATCAATCCATCACATTGACTTTTAGACTTTTTAACTTTCAATTCAAGACTATTCGTGCGGATTGTATACGGCCAGTTCACCCATCCACGAAGCAGCGCAGATCGGCTGTTCGAGTTCTTTGAACACTCCGCCGTCTACCGCATATTTTGCGGCTTCATGGGCGGTTTCCGCAACGAACGGATAGCTCTTGCTCTCCACTCTGTCCATTTCATACGTGCAGATGATATGGCAGGAGTTTACTTTCAAATCGAAACTGGAGACTTCAACGCCGTCAGCGCGAACAGTGCCGATATAGCCTGCGGCGTCTGTAACCACTCCGGCGATTCGAGGAGTATTATACTCGTCTTTCTCGTAGCCCATCTCAGTCAGCACTGTCTGCAGAGCCACATCCGGCGACATGCCCTGTTCGAGCTTTTCAAAAATCGGGTCCGTATGGGAGCCGTTAGAGACCACCACGCCGTTTTTTGATATTCGGATGCAGTTATATGCTATGTAGGGATTCTTCTTCATATCCTCCGGGTCGAGCGGCTGGATGGCAACGCCGACTTCGGTGATCCTTGCCACCCTGTTCGGAAATGAGCGAGAAGACACTCGATATGCTGCAAAGGGCTTGTCTGTCTTGCCGACAGCCACTATTCGTCCAACGTACACTTTTATCCTCCTGTCTTACTGACGAGNNAAAGTTTATCATTCCGCCTGATGCACTGTCAAACCTTTCTGCTTAACGATCATTTGACCAACAATACGTGCAGGAGTATGTTCGTCATATTGCGAATATGGTTGTGTTGATTGTGGGAGGGGAAGATGAAGAAATCAGTTATTGCAATACTGATCGTGGCAGGCATAATCGTTATAGGAAGCCTGGCAATAGGCGGTTGGATGTTCTATAACTTTGTATCGAGTTTTGGCGGGGGGCGCTCGCGCCAACTACCGATTGTCTCCGTGCCGCGGGAGAGATCAACTAACTCATTAGCTGTTTTCGGCTTCAAGGGGAGTGGAACCTCCCAAGCATCTGACTATGCCGCGGGTTTTGCACGCGCGCTTGCAGAGAGGTTATGGTGCGCACCCACATGCGTCACCGGGCAACTGGAAACGTCGGGACTGTTGACAAATGTCTGTGAGGAACTGGGTGATCCGCTTGCCATCCCAACCTTCGACCAGGCCGTAACCATGGGCAGGTCGATGGGCACAAGATACGTTGTCACGGGTGAGATGAAGATCACGGGTAGTAATGCAGACATTTCCATGCTTGTATGCGATTCATATGACTCCAATCTGAAAACAAAGCTGACAGTCTCCGGGCCTGTCTCCGATCTCGGCAGCCTTCAAACGAAGGCGGTTGTCGGCATTATCTCGGCGATGAAACTCAAGCCCTCAGGCAGACAGCTAAACGAACTCAGAACGCCCAATTTTTCCAGCAGTCAAACCATACTTCTCTATGGCAGGAGCATGAGAGAAAAAGATGCATCAAAAAGACTGGCTATGCGGTGGAAGTTGGTGGAGTCGGACCCTAAATCGTCCTTTGCCGTGCTACGTCTGTTTGGATATTATTACAGCTCTGATATGGCTGCTCCGCAGATTGCATCCGACAGGAAACTTCAAGCTCTACTTGCCGACATTCCCCATTTATTTCCTGATAACTCCCTAATGAGCTGGTATAAGGCGATGCTTCTGGTCAGGGAGTATAAGTATGAACGAGCGGAAATAGAACTTTTTGAACTAAAAAAAGCCGATCCTGACTTTGTTTTAGCTCATACGGGCCTGGCTTATGTTGCAAGGCTGCGGGAGAATGGCGAGCTGGCGATTAAGGAAGGCAAACTTGCCGTGAAACTCTGGCCGGATAATGCTTATCTACATGCTATGCTTGCCTATGATTATGATATTGCCGCAAATAATGCTCGACATGGTCATTACACAATCGACATGAACCGAAAAATGAGTTCTGATTGGGATCGGTACGCTAACGAATGTCTTCGAGAGGCAATGATTGCAGTGAAGATAGATCCGAACTGTTCATATGGATGGCATCAGATTATGCGTATGGGCTTGGCACTGAGTTATTATTCCGAGAGAGACAAAGCCTATAGTGAACTCGTAAGGCTCACTCCCAAAGATCCGGATGTTTATATAGCATACGGCAATAGTTTTTTGCCGCAATGGGGCGGAGGCAGCTATGAGATGAATCGTCTTTTTGCCGAAGCTGAAGCAACGCTTGGTAAGGGCTCCGCCGATGTTTTTTTGGTAAAAGCTACATTACTAAACAACAGGAATGATCGAGAAAAATACTTTCAGCAAGTGCTCGGTCTCTGTAATGCAGGAATAAAAGCTTCTAAAGAGCCGAATAATAGCCTCATGCTTACAAAATGTCAGATACTTAGTGAATTAAAGCGTGATGATGAGGAGCTCGCATTGGCGCAAGAGGGATATAAGCGCTGGGGTTCACTCGATTGGTCTGACCAATTGGCCGGTCTGCTTGCAGATAAGTATTATAAGGAGCGTAAGAAAACCTACTTATATGAGGCGTATGCTCTGTATTCAAAATATGCCCGTGAGGTGCCTTACGATCCTTATGCTCACTGCCATGTGGGCTGGTGTCTGTCTCACTTAGGCCGCCGTGAAGAAGCGAAGAAAGAGTTCCTGCGCGCTCTGGAGCTTGATCCTAATAATGAGATGGCTAAAGAGAAGATGAAGTATGTGGAATAAAACTACCTTATCTTAGCGGCTTTTTGCAATGCCTCACGCAATGCGGGCACGTTTATCGCGTCGGCCGCCGACGGTGCGCTTATCTCTAAAAATGCGCGGGCGGCTGCGCTCAAATATCTGTCCATGCGATATATGGCGGAGGTTTTTCGTGAAAGAGGCGGCAGGAAGTTAGTCTCGATTACCGCGAGTGTGCCCTCCGCAATCTCCTTTTCAACCGCGCTCATAGGCAAGAATGAAAGCCCAAGTCCCGATGCGACGAAACTTTTGATGGCTTCCAGGCTGTCGGATTCCATCCTGATATTGGGCGTTATTCCGGCGTCGGCAAATGTGCGGTCTAGATAGTCTCTGAATCCGCTGTTTTTTCCGAAAAGGATAAGCGGTGCCTGGCTCAGCTCGGTGATCGATTTTCCATCATGCTGCCAGTTTGGATGCGCGACCAGCCTTATCTGCTCATCAAAAAGGCCGGTAATCCTTAGGTCGGAATTGTCGACCGGTGAAGTCACAAATCCCAGGTCGATCTCCCTTGCCAGAGTCATCGAGACCACTTCGCTGCTTCTTCCTGTCCGCACGATCATCTCAACTTCCGGTTTTCTCTCTCGGAACTTCGCGAGCCATTTGGGAAGCTGAAAGATGCTGGTGGTGACCCCGGCCCCGATAATCAGCTTTCCGCCTTTTCCCGATCCAAGGTCGGATATAACCTGCTTGCACTCGTCCAAAATCGCCAGGCTTCTCTTTGCATGATCGAGCAGCGCCAGTCCCGCTTCGGTAAGCTGCACCCCACGGCCTGTGCGGTCAAAAAGAGGCGCGCCAAGCTCTTTTTCCAGCGCCTGGATGTGTCCCGTTACCGCAGGCTGCGTGATGAACAGCGATTCGGCTGCGCGAGTAATGCTGCCCTCTTCGGCTGCTTTCAAGAAACTTCTGATTTGAAAAAGCTCCATAATATCACCTAAACTTATGGCTTCGATAAAAATAATCAATTTGAATTATACCACATAGTCGGGTAGAATGCTAAACGTCAGTCGCAAGTCGAGCAATTAACGGGCTGTAAAGGAGAACAATTATGCCGGTAACAGTGGTAGCTGGAGTGCAGTGGGGAGACGAGGGCAAGGGTCGAATAGTCGATCTGATCGCCTCGCAGGCGGATATAGTCATTCGCTGCCAGGGCGGACCGAATGCCGGGCACACCATAGTCAATAAAAAAGGCAAATTTGTGCTGCATGGGGTGCCTTCTGGAGTGTTCAATCCCAAGGCTCTTTGCATAGCCGGCGCGGGAACGGTGATCAACCCTTCGGGGATAGTCAAAGAGCTTCAAATGCTCGCGGAGGCCGGTGTGGACATCAACAAGATCCTCATCTCCGAGCGGGCACATCTTATAATGCCGTATCACATTCTGATGGACCGGCTGGATGAGGAGCAGAGGTCGGGTAAGTCAAAAATCGGCACAACGGGGCAGGGGATAGCCTGGGCTTACTCAGATAAAGTCGCTCGCAGAGGTATGCGCGCCGGTGATCTGGTTGACATGAATGTCTTTCGAGCCAAACTCGAACAGACTCTTACCTGGCAAAACAGGCTTCTGGCAGCGTATGATCATCCGCCTATTAAAATTGAAGACATCCTTGCCGAGGTGGAGTCTGCCGCCGATTTGATTCGACCCTTGATCGGCGACAGCGTGAAGCCTATCTCGGATGCGCTGGATGCGGGTAAGCAGGTTCTGCTTGAAGGTCAGCTTGGAGTGATGCGTGATCTGGATTGGGGCGCATATCCATTTGTCACATCTTCCTGCCCGACCCCGGCCGGTATGGTCGCCGGAGCAGGTGTGAGTCCATCCAAAGTAGACCGAATTATCGGCGTGGTAAAGGCTTATACGACAGCGGTCGGCGAGGGTCCCTTCCCAACCGAGCTAAAGGATGCAAAAGGCGATGATATCCGTGAGCGGGGATGCGAATATGGCGCAACAACAAAGAGGCCCAGAAGATGCGGATGGTTCGATGCCGTGGCGGTCAATTGGGCGTGCAAGGTCGGAGGATTCACCGAACTCGCGCTTACAAAAATTGACGTTCTGGATGGTGAGCCAAGCCTGCCTATTTGCATATCCTACAAAGACGGGAATAAATCGGTAGAATCATTTCCTGCCACCGACGCCATGGCCCACGTGTACCCTCTATATAAGGAAATGCCGGGCTGGTCAGAGAAGACTACTATTGCAAGGACTATGGATCAACTCCCTGCTGAGGCTCGGGATTATGTGGATGAGATAGAGCGCCTGGCGGGTGTGCCGATATCTATGGTATCAGTCGGGCCGGAGCGTGATTCAATAATCGAGCGTGAGGTAAGCAAGTGAAATATGATGCGGTAATTTTTGATCTGTTCGGCACTCTGATCGACTATCTTCCTGTCAGCGAGTGGCAGAAGGCGCATGAACAGATCGCACGGATTTTGTCGGTGGACTATGAGCCATATCGCAAGGCGTGGCGAGAGATAATGCCCAATAGAGACCTTGGCAAACACGGCGGCATTGAGGGCGATATCAAACAGGCATGTACATTAGTTGGAGTCGAACCGACCCGGCAGCAGATCGATGAAATAGTGGAAGCAAGGCTCGACTACACCCGGCGCGAAGTCCAACCCAGACTGGGCGCTGTCCAAACGCTCAGGGGTCTTCGGGAGTCAGGGCTTAAGGTGGGCTTGATCACAGTATGCGGGGATGAGGTTCCACTTATATGGGACGAGACCCCATTTGCGGCTTTGATGGATGATTGCATATTCTCCTGCCGTGAAGGCATAACCAAACCCGACCCTGAGATTTATCATCTGTCTTGCAAAAGGCTCGGTGTTCAGCCGGAAAAATGCCTCTATGTGGGCGATGGAAGCTCCCGGGAGCTTACGGGCGCGCAGGAGGCCGGTATGCATCCTGTGCTCATTCAGATGGATTATGACAGAGATTATGGTGTCGATCGAATTGACGCAATTGAATGGCAGGGCGATAAAATCGACTGCCTCAACGTGATTTTAGATTTAATCAAAGACTAATAATGCATGGTTCGGGCCGGATATCCGGCCCGAACAGATATAATTTCCACGCTGCTAAAGCTTCTACCTGTTTCAAATATCCACGCATTAACTATACGCTCCTATGGTTTGAAACCTTATGACCGCCGGGTATAAAAAAATCGTAGCAGGCAAGCTGGGGATATTTTCCCCAGAGAGCCAATGGATGTGTTAGTTGGCACGGTTTGTGCAGGTTGTTTATCCGATGGGTCTGCGCCCCTTGCAGGTTCATCATTATAAGGAGCGTGAGCAAAGATGGTAAAGTGCTTCTGGTGTGGATCGGAGAATCCCCAAGGCCAGGAAGAGTGCTGTGTGTGCAAGAGAAAGCTTCAGTGGTCGACTTTCTTTAAGGGTGTGCTGCATCCATCTGTAGGCTGCCTTATGGGAGCCAGGGTTAATACTGAAGCTCGTAAACACGCGTCTACATACAGGCTGGCTTCCTAATTCTGTTGATGCCGGCTGCGCATCGACGCCATCTCTGCGCCTAATATCACTATTATTGATGAGTAATAGATCCACAGCAGCAGCAGGATTATACCCCCAAGTGAACCGTATACCTGATTATAATTGGCGAAGTTAGTCACATAGTAGCTGAACGCATATTTTGCAATTTCCCACATTACACCTGCAAAGATTCCGCCGATAAGAGCTGCCTTCAAGGCAACGCTAGTGTTCGGCAGTATCTTATAGAGGGCTGTAAATGTTGCAATTGAAATCACAAGAGGCAGCAAGTAGGTAAGGAAATCCCAAAACCAGCTCAAATGAAGTTCGGGAATCAGGTCATGACTTCGTATAGCCGTAATGGCGGCGGTCATGCCGAATGATATACCAAGCAGCACGATAAGCATCAGCAGCACTGCGAGCGCAATCAACCTCTTGCTCAGGTAACTTCGCTTCTGCTCCACATCCCATATGTGGTTCATGGCGCCCTCAAGAGTGGCTATAAGAGAAATACCTGACCACAAAAACGCCAGCACGCCGAGTCCGGTCGCCGCGCCTCTGTCTTCTATGGCTTGTCTGACCATCTGGCCTATACCCGG
Source organism: Armatimonadetes bacterium UBA5829 (assembly GCA_002431715.1). Lineage (GTDB taxonomy): Bacteria > Armatimonadota > UBA5829 > UBA5829 > UBA5829 > UBA5829. The sequence goes on along the minus strand of DJHI01000194.1, from coordinate 2,778 downwards.
CCCGACTGAGTTGACGCCCAAGATGTCTATAATTCGCTGCTGTGCTTGAGCGGTTGAGCCCAACACAAACGCAAATATGGCGATTGCAAGCAATGCAAGCGGAACCAGCGAAAGGAAGATGTAAAAACTCATCGCACCCGCGACAAGCGATCCGTTATCGGAGCTGTATTCCTTAAGAACCACTCTGATGGATGCATAAGCTTTAGTAAATGGTCTAGTCAGTGCTGATTTTGCTTCCTGAAATCGCATTTCGGCACCTGTAATGTCAGTCTCTTGCGCCTTTTGCCTTAACAACAGCGGTTCCATGCTCGTCCCGGTCAGGATAATAGGCCTTTATAGTGAACTCGAGTCCCTGAGTGGCCAGAGGACCCTCCAGAGCGATCGGGCCGACCCTGAACTTTCCATCTTTACCCACGGCAACCATCTGGGAAGCCACCTGGCCGCTGAGCTTCAGGATTCCTGAAAGACCATTCGAGTAGGTGATATTCACCAGCACGTTAGATTCGGGCTCGGCGGTTCCTCTCACCAGAATAGCCCGGGTGATATTAGCTCCATCGGGCGGATTGGTGAGAGTGATGTTGGCGTATGAAACCGGAGCCGGATTCTTTGGAAGATCAGGCGCAGGTTTATCAACAGGAACCACAACCTGCGGAGCTGGAGTGGGCTCAACTGCCGGAACGACTTCAACCGGTTCATTCTTTTTTGCGATTGCCTGCATTACCATCGGCTGATCCTTAGGATTTGCCTCCACTGTGACCAATCTGCTCGCCTGAACAGCGGGCGCACATACTCCATCTACGGTAAGCTTGGCTATAAGTGCCTCTCCTCGCACGCTTTTACCCATTGGAATCTCGACCGACGCGTGATATGATCCGGGTTTGATTTCATCCAGCTTCATTGGCTTGAAGAGTCCTTTTATCTCGAATGTTGCCTTGCCGCCCGGCGTGCCGGACATGTCGACAGTCAAGATATCGCCTGAAACAAGTGGAGTCGGCGCGGAGTAGGTAACCGAGAGAATCTTCGGCTTTTCCTGAGTCTTATTATTTTTNNAGCCGGGGAGGTGGACTCGGAGATTTTCTTGGGTTCAGGAACAGCCGACGCCTGAGTTGGTTTTGGTTTGGTTGAAACTTCGTCCTTTGGCGCTTTTTTGAACGGGTTCGGCGCGGTGTTTACCCGCTGTACGGGCTTTATCGGAGTTGCAGCCTCAGGTGCTTTTGCAGCAGCGGGTTTAACTGCGGGGGCTTTCTTATCGGGCATAGCCGCAAATACCGTCCAAGCCTGAGCGCTGGACGGATTTATCCTGCACTTCACCAGCATCCCCTTCTTTATATTGGCCGGTTTCCCTATGGTGCCATCGCCTAAAATCACCTGAGCGTTTTCGGCCAGAGTGACGCTCCGTTTGTCGTTGAAGATGAGTTGATTGCCTTTTAAATCTTCGGCTACTCCAATCACCACCCCGAAGAATCCCTTCACCGAGGTCGCTTTCCCATTCTGGCTCACAACCGCCACCACATGGTCGCCCTGTGCCAGATCTCTCACCGTAACACTACGCAGCTCTTTGCCTATCTGGCCACGCATTACCTTTGCATCTTTGTCGATGACGAGCTTACCGGTGTTCAGCACTATCGCGCTGCTGTCCGCTGCCACGGAAAGCAGTGTGCCGGCGATGTTTTTCGCGCAGTAAGCGGACTGCGCGGCGAGAGTGATAATAGCAATGATTATAGTTATAAGTCTCATAATAGCCCCCTATGACCTGTAACTTACAACCTTACTTCTACCAAGCCGACCAAATACCCTTGTTGAGGCAGGAAGTGTGGAGATGAAAGTGGAAAGTGAAAAATGGAGAGTTTGAATAAAGGAGAACGCGATGTATCGATATATCATATCGTTTTTAATTCTGGTCTTAACGATATCTGGCTGCGGCAATGAAAAGGCAGGCCCAAAAAAGGAAGCGGCACTCGGTTCGGCTCAAAACCCGATCAAAATGGCCCTTGTTCCGTCGCTGGACACCAAAAAGCTGGTCATAAGTGGTGAAAAACNNCACGTGCCGACAAGTTACGCGGCTGTCATATCGGCTATGGGAGCGGGAAATGTCGATGTGGGATGGCTCTCTCCGCTGCCCTATGTGATCGCGCACGATGAGTATGGGGTAAAGGTGATCCTAGTCACGGTCCGAAACAAATCCATTAAATACCGCAGCGTAATAATCGCCCGCACAGATACCGGAATAAACAAGCTTTCGGATTTGAAGGGCAAAAAGTTTGCTTACGGCGATCCTGTATCGACCTCCGGCAGCATATATCCCAAGCACCTTATCCGCACAAGCGGGCATGACCCTGAGAAGTTCTTTTCCAACGTGATATACGCCGGAGCGCACGATAAAGTGGTGATGGCTGTTTATAATAAGCAGGTGGACGGCGGCGCGATCTACGGCGGTGAGGTCAGCGACGCGAGGGAGAAGGTCATCAGCACTATTCCCGATGTTATAGAGAAGACTCATGTCATCGCAAAGAGCATAGAGATACCCAACGATACCGTCAGCGTGCGTAAAGGCCTCTCACCCGAACTGACAAAAAAGATTCGCGACGGGCTTATGAAAGTTGCCTCGTCCGACGAGGGCAGGATCGCGGTCATGAGTCTCTACGGGATCGATGGTTTTGAAATCGCTAAAGACAGCGACTACGACTCCGTCCGCAAGGTAGCCAGGGCCGAAGATATCAAACTGGAAAAGATAGATAAGTGAGTCGAAAAATCTCACCTCGGTGGCGATTTCCGAAT
>DJHI01000280.1:7767-12182 GCA_002431715.1 Armatimonadetes bacterium UBA5829 | reverse complement strand
GGCCGAGATCCAAACGGCTATACTGGAATCGCCTGGAGTATCGGTGGTGTGCACGATAGAGCATGGGCTTCACGTCCGGTCTTCGGCAAGATTCGCTATATGAGTTATGACGGGTGCGCAAGGAAATTCGATGTGAATCGATACATTCAGCAGGTAAATGAACTGGAATAATCCCTGTTTTTAGCCTGTCGACCTGTCCCGACCAGTTAATTCTGCCGATAAAATTAATGTAGATACCTGGCCATGCAATACCACAACAGGAGGAAATCGTTCGCGTATGAGAGCATTTCTATCAGTTCTCATCGGCGCGCTTGCAATAGTGCTGCCGACCGCTGCTTTGTCAGCGCCGCAGGTTACATTCGATCCATCAAGCCTGGAGGTTACATCNNCGCAGCCAGTCAGACTTCGCCGATAGTAGTCAACAGCGCATCTGGAGTGACATCCGTTACGCTGTATGTCACCATCCCATCAGATATAACTATCGATACTACGGCTTCAGGCAGCAGCCTGGCATGTATCACACCCGGATCGAGTGTAAGCAGCCTCTTTTTTGCCGAATGGAATTCATCCGAGCGAAAAATATCGATCACTTGCACAGTGAACAGCGACTCCACGCTCGAAATTGTGGATAATATAGCTTTTACGGCGCCATCAAGTGTGACGACTGAAAATATTGGACTAAGCGGCACCGTTACAGGCGGCACGGGAACGGCAACATTTACTCCTCTTACCATTCTTCCTGTGCATAAGGTCGAGTTTACGACGAATCCGGCTGTAAGCGCATCCACAATCGATTCAGGCGGCTCCACCACTTGCAGCGCTGCAGCGGTGGATTCACAAGACCATACGATCACCTATACATGGTCGGATGGAAGCAAGGGTGGTTCTTTCAGCCCGAGCGCAGCGAGTCAAAATCCAACCTATACAGCTGCTTTGAACACTACAGGCTCGAACTTGAGCGTAACGCTCACCTGTACTGCGGCTTGTTCGGAAAATTCGACGGTGAAAGCAACCGGGCAGGTCGCATTGACTGTTACTTCCAGACTTGCCGGAGATGTGGACAAGGACGATGATGTCGATAAGGTGGATGCCGATCTTGTTCTCCAGTATCTGATGGGGGATATCGCAAAGACCGCCGAAATGGATGCAAACGCGGATGGATCGGTTACAATCGCAGACGCTCAGTGGATTCTGGCGCATCCGCAGTCATAAGTCAGGGAGGCACAAATTGAAAAAGCTCACTAAAATAACATCGATAATTGCGCTGCTTGCCCTGATTGCTGTTTTTGCAGGCTGCGGCGGCGGTGGCGGCGGCTCGACAAGCACTACTACTCTGGGACTTACCACAACCGAGCCCACTCTTACGGACAAAACCGGCCAAACGATAAGCATACCGGTCACAGTCACCGGCTCGGGCACAGCCACGACGGCCAGCTTCAATTTGCACTTTAACAGCGGCATTTTTGAGCCCGTATCGGGTGTTACCGTCGGCGGCAGTTCGGTTGCGATATCAACCGCGAGCACAATCGTAGCGCGTTATAAATGGGTTAATTCTCAAACCATAAAGGTGCTTTATGCGTCGTCTGTCGGAGCAAGTTCCGGCAGTGTTCTCGTATCCGTTCCTGTAAAGGTAAAAGCCGAAACAGACAGCGCGCTTGCCTTGCAAAGCGTGTTGATAAATAAATAATCCAGCCCTTACCCCTCCCTAAACGGGAGGGGAACCAATATTATACCTCAACCCGCCAACCCACTAACCGTTTCATCACTCGACGTATCCACCTGAAAAGCGTAAAATAGAATTGTACAGTAATTTCAGGACGCCTAAAGCAGTCAGGTGTTATACATAGTATGATAATCAGCCAAAATCTATTACTCGATAAATGCAGAGAGACGGGCGATTTGTCCAGAGATGAGATAGTTTATCTTTTAAAGTTAGACAATGATACGGAAATAGATCGCCTTCTAAAGACAGCCGATCAAGTCCGTAAGGCCTGCTGCGGCGATGCTGTTCAGATACGGGCCTTAATTGAATTTTCGAATATATGCGCGCGCAAGTGTAACTACTGCGGTCTGCGCTCGTCAAATAACAAGGTTACCCGTTACCGTATGGAGCCTGGCGAAATAGTCGATTTGGCTCTTTACCTAAGTGGGAAAGATCTTAAGACTATCGTCCTTCAGTCAGGCGAGGATTCATATTATACGGGTGAGGTGATGGCCGATATAGTGCGTCGAATCAAATCGGCGGCCGATATTGCGATTACACTGTGCGTGGGTGAAAGACCATACGAAGACTATAAGCTCTGGAAAGAAGCCGGGGCGGATAGATACCTATTACGGCATGAGACGGCCAATCGTGAGCTTTATAAGAAACTCCACCCTGACAGCGACTACGATAACCGTATGCGCTGCATTTACTGGCTCCGCGAGTTGGGCTACCAGGTAGGTGTGGGCTGTATGGTAGGCTCACCCGGTCAGACTATCGAGCATATGGCGGATGATATCGAGTTTATGAGAGATTTTCAGCCCGATATGGCGGGTATAGGCCCTTTCATTCCTCATCCCGACACACCTTTTAGAGATGAACCGGGCGGCACGCTTCAAATGACTTTGAAGATGGTGGCGCTTGCTCGAATCGTTACACGAAACACTCTTTTGCCCGCGACCACGGCGGTTGGTTCCATAGAAGAAATGGGCCAGGAAATGGCGCTGGCAGCAGGCGCGGATGTAGTAATGCCGAATTATACTCCGCTCAAATATCGCGAGAATTATGAAATTTACCCAAACAANNGAGGCTGAGGATTCAGGCCATTGGCCGCACTGTATCCACTACCGCTGGCCATTCACGTAAAAAATACTAACCGGAAAGATTTAATGACGGATAATATTCAAGAACAGGATCCCACCGAAGAACCTGCTGTCGGTAAGCCCTGGCATGGCCCCAAAGGCCTTCGCGCTTTCAGGCATCGCAACTTTACTCTCTACTGGATAGGCCAGGTAATCTCTTTTACGGGAAGCTGGGTTCAATCCGTCGCTCAAAGCTGGCTGGTGTTCAAGCTCACCGGTTCGGCGTTGGATTTAGGCATAGTCGGAGCGGCCAGCACACTTCCCACTCTCATTCTCGGCCTTCCAGCCGGAGCTATTGCAGATCGTTACAATAAGCGCAAGCTGGTCATCGTCACTCAAACCCTTGCAATGATCCAGGCATTTATATTGGCCGGTCTGACATATATGGGAGTCATACGGGTCTGGCATGTAATGATCCTGGCGATCTTCGCGGGCGCGGTAAACGCTTTCGATACACCTATTCGCCACTCGATGATAGTCGAGATGGTAGATAATGATAAGAGCGACGTTATGAGCGCCATTCCGCTCAGCTCCGCTGCGTTCAACGGTGCCAGAGTATTGGGCCCTGCGCTTGCCGGTATAATTCTTGTGGCGGTGGGAACAGCGAATTGTTTCATGATCAATGCGATCAGCTACGTAGCGGCATTGATTGCTCTCTTGATGATGACAGCCCATAAGTTTCAAAGTCATGAGAAAGAGGAGCCGATGTTCGCCCAAATCAAAGAAGGCCTCCATTATGTGATTCACAGCAACCTGATAAGAGATCTGCTGATCATGACAGGCATTTCCGGCCTCTTTGGAGGCCAAATGGGCACGATTATGCCGATATTTGCCGATAAAGTATTCAANNTCGGACTTTTGATGGCCTCAACCGGAGTCGGTGCTCTGGCCGGAGCCGTGGGCACTACAATTCTGGGTCATCATTTCAGGGAGCGCACACTGGTTCTCTTCGGCGGAATTCTGTCTGCGTGCGGTCTTCTTGCGTTCTCATTCAGTCCAAACTTCCATATGGCTGTGGTAATCCTTGTAATGACCGGACTTGGAACGATGCTCTTTATGGCAGTCTCCAACAGCATCGTGCAGGAAGCTGCGCCCGACCTGCTGCGCGGCAGGGTTATAAGCCTGCGTATATTCGTGCTTGCAGGCCTCTCTCCGGTGGGAGCGCTGCTTACAGGGTATCTGGCCGAGCGTTTGGGCGTAAGACATGCCGTAACTATCGCCGGTGCAGCAAGCCTTCTGGTCGCACTGCATTATACCTTCAGATCAAAAGCCATAAGGTCATACAGGTAGTGAAAAGCAATAAAGTGGAAAGTAAAAGCTGCTCTAGACTCTCAATTCAAGCGGAACTATAATGCCTCCAGGTATCTTACCTGAATGCATAAAAAGCAAGTGGAAAGCAGAACTACACTGGACTTTCTACTCAGAGTCAAAGGGCTAAGCGCAAAGTGTTATGCTTTGCGCCGTTTCAGCCCGATAAGTCCAGTCAAACCACCAAGCAGAGCGATAACCGATGATGGCTCGGGGACGGTTTCAAACGATATAACGCGGAAGCCGATAGAACTAAATTCATA
>DJHI01000280.1:0-7757 GCA_002431715.1 Armatimonadetes bacterium UBA5829 | reverse complement strand
TAGCAGCCGACTGAGTCACGGTATGACGCAGAACCTGGGTCACCGCCAACCATGCCACCACGATATCCACGACACACCCACCCCTCGGTTTCAGTTTGATCCACAATGGCCTCGTTCATCTCTGTGACATTGCCAATTTGATCGAATGTACCATATGCACTTGGATAATCATATGAGCCCACGCTGGTTGTGTGTCCAACAGAAAATCCGTAATTCGCCATGTCGGTATTAATGTAATCGCTACATGTGGCGTATTCCCAGTAACCCGCGCTTGTCCCGCCGCCCTTCTAATAAGCAGCCTTATACCACTCATCCTCGCTGGTTATTGCCCACCTAGCTTCAGTACTGCGCTGAATATTTCGACCGTCAAAGCCATTGTAACCATTGAGCGCATATGCACCGGTTTCTGTGTCACCATTTCCTTGGCCGTTGTGAAGCCAGTTGGCGAAACGACACGCATCCCAATAGCTTACGAAGTTCACGGGCCGGTTTGCATAGTCTGGTGCCACGTTGTAGTAGTAGCCATCTACATTGCTGGACTGCTGAATCTTGCAGCCGTCAGTACTGCTCCACATGCTACTATTGTACAGATCGTAAGGATCTGTCTTAGCCACCGCATTGAGAAAAGCGCAATATTGACCTGCAGTTACTTCATACTTACCGATGTTGTAGGTGTAGGCTACGGAACCTTGGCCATTGGGATTGCCACTGTGATCAGCGGTGTCGGCTGCATTTCCAGGATCGCCAACGGTGACGGTGTCGATGGTAATATCCGCCGACACGGCCATGCTCAAACCTGACAGCGCGAGCGCCGCTATTACTGCAAACAGCTTTTTCATCTTTTCTCCTCGAAAGTGTTGTGCTGTGGCTGTGCGGTGTCTAATGCTCCGCTTTGGCCTGAATCCTAAACAATAAAATCTCTATCATTATGTATCTCCCCGCCGCAAATTTGTCAACGACTGTTTGCTATAAAATTGTATACAGAAGCGTGGTACAGATGAAAAACTGGTAATATTACTGATATTAGTCAAGTGCAGACCCATCTTATTCCGACTTATTTTTCTGCCTTGCGTGATAAAAACATACTGCCGGAGTTTTTTGAATTATTTAAGCATAATTACCTGATCTGGACTTTCCACTTAAGCACAATTACCTGATTTCTATCAATGCAGAGGAAATATGTTTGCGGATGGGTAAATAATAAGTGTCCGACCAGTTGTGTGGTGGTTGGTAATAGGCTGCTCCTCATGGGTCAATAATAATCCATGAAGCCAGCAAACGAGGGAGGATCCGAATGGTCCTTCTCCAACTTTGGTCTCAAAAAGAGGCCTTTGGCGGACGTAGAGCCAAGTAATGCAGTAAGTTCGGGGTGACTTCGATTTCTGCAACTTGGCTCTTATCTATGTACGGGCTGTATCCGGCTATTATGGATGCACGCAGGTTTTTGATGCAGTTTCGGCGAACAAGAGCCTTGTGAAAAAGCATACTTTTATTTCAGAAGAAACCAGTAATCCCCGTCTTGATGTGTTCCTTGCCGAAAGAGTGGAGGGTGCATCAAGGTCTTTCATTCAAAAGCTCATCAATGACGGCCATGTCCTCGTAAACGATTCGACCCAACGACCAAACTATAAAGTCCAGCGCGGCGATAAGGTTGCAATAGAGATTCCTCCCGCGGAACCCATGCAGGTTGCTGCCGAGGAAATCCCGCTCGATATAGTCTATGAGGACGATCAGATCATTGTGATCAATAAACCCAGAGGAATGACCGTCCATCCAGCTCCCGGCAGTAAGAAGGGCACTCTCGTCAACGCGATCCTTGCCCATAGCGATGACCTTTCCGGGATCGGCGGAGTGGAGCGGCCCGGCATAGTCCACCGGCTCGACAAGGACACTACGGGCCTGCTGGTGGTTGCCAAAACCGACCAGGCTCACCAATCCCTGCAAAAGCAGATTCAAAAACGCACTGCAGAACGTAGATACCAGGCTTTAGTATGGGGCGAGACAAAGTTCAACGAAGCCATAGTAGACGCTCCAATCGGCCGCCATCCAACCGACCGCCAGAAAATGGCGATTATAAAAGACACAAACCGCTATACAGCCCGTGAGGCCGTCACTCACCTGAATGTGTTGAATCGGTTCAAAGGCTTTACTCTCCTAGAAGCCAAGCTGGATACGGGACGAACCCATCAAATCCGTGTGCACTGCTCGTTTATCGGCCATCCTGTCGTCGGCGATCCGACATACGGCGGAGCTAAACGCGCGATTCCATCGTCATATGGAAAATTGGAGCAGGTTGAATTAAATAAGCTCATTCAGGATTTGGGCGGCCAGGCGTTGCATGCATATTCGCTGTCATTCGATCATCCGACATCTAGGGAGCGTTTATCATTCCAGACCGACATGCCGCTGGAGATGCGGTCACTAATCGATTGGTTGGAGAAGGCGAGATGAATGTCGGCGAGATAGCCACCATGAAAAAGCCCCATGCCTGCGGTTCATATGACTGGGAGATCGTTAGAATCGGCGCCGACATAGGTATAAAATGTCTTAAATGCGGGCATAGAGTGATGCTGGAGCGGGCATATTTCAATAAACGAGTGAAATGCATAAAGCCAAAAGAAATAGAAGAAAATTGACATAAATAAGCGTGAGCATGCTGAGCTAAGTAGAAGCAGCGGCTACGAAGATGAGACCTACAAGATTATCCATTCTTCGACGGATATCTGAATACCGGCTATTGTGGTTTTGTAACCAAGGCAACCATTATGTCTCGCCTTTACTGCGGAACCAGCGGTTGGAATTACAATGACTGGCGCGGAAGATTCTATCCAGATCACCTGCCGCAGAGCAAGTGGCTGGAGTTTTATTCGCAGACGTTTGATACGGTAGAGCTCAATAATCCCTTTTACAGGCTCCCAGAGAAATCCACTTTCGAGAAATGGCATAATATTGCGCCCGAAGGCTTCATATTTGCCGTCAAGGCGAGCCGTTATCTCACTCACATCAAGCGTCTCGCCGATCCTGAAGAACCTCTCGAAAGGCTATTAAGCCGCTCATCCGGTCTCGAAGAGAAACTCGGGCCGATTCTATATCAGTTTCCTCCAAACTGGGACATGAACCAGGAAAACTTTAGGAGGCTGGAGCATTTCCTAAAGATACTACCGAAAGATCTCCGCCATGTATTCGAGTTTCGCAGCGACACCTGGCATAATGAAAAGCTCTGGCATATGCTGAATGATTACGGCGCTGCCTATTGCATAATGGACTCTCCTGGTCTGCCTCAGCACCTGATAACTACAGGAGGGTTCACGTACATACGCATGCATTCAGGCGGCGAGTCGACCCAGGGCAATTATACAAATGGCCAGCTTGCCGCCTATACTCATCACATTGAAGGTTTCCTTACCAAAGGAGATGTGTATATATATTTCAACAATGATTACAAATGCTTTGCAGTCCAGAATGCTATTACGCTCAAGAAGATGCTGAATTAGTTCTGAACCGTCAACCTATCCTTGGTCAGGATTTCCGAATCCTGACCNNGCGATTCGGAAATCGCCACCGAGGCTGGATGTTGGAAACCGACAACTGATAACTTATAAATACTGGTAATTCATTCAGCGCGTGGCTTTACTCTCAAGCGGCATAATCTATGTGTAAGGGACAATTGAATATAGAAAAGTCAATAAAAAACTGAATAGCAAGCGCATCTTTGAGGCGCACGATAATGGCAAACTCCGGGAAACCGGGGGACGCAAAGCTAAGGGCCTAAGCGGCCTGCCCAGTGCCCAATATTGAGTTTTCATAATGCACTCATAAGAAGATTGAATCTTGGGCATTCAGGGGTCGTATGGTAGCCTGGTTGCCGAAGCGTCGAGCACTTCAAGGACACCGACAAAGGCTAAGCCCAAGTGATTGGGCGGCGCAAAGCCACGGGACTCGCCGTGACGCCGGAGATAGAAACTGTGAACTGCAAAGGTTGGGTTTCACAGGTCCGGGCTGTGGGGGAGTTGGCCGGGTTGCCGAAGGTCTAGAGTAGGACAAAAATTCGACGGGTTCGCCCGGCTTGCCTGCCGGTGTCGGAAAGGGGGCACTTGGCGGAATAGTTTCTAAATTTTGCCGGAGAGCTTTCGGGATAACGTGGAAACGGGCTATGGCGGATGGTTTATGCGAGTCTTCGTCCGTGATGGTCTGATAAAGCGCCGAAAGCGCCGGCTTTTTAGGAGTCGTAAAATGTAGTATATAGGCGGCGGAGGACCGGGGTGTTCATCCGCCGCCGAATTATTGTACAGGGTAATATATTGAATCGCGGAATAGAAACACGGAGTTGTTGAAAAACGCCATATCCGAGTCTCAACCTATCCTGCTCCCTCTCCTCGGGGAGAGGGTTGGGGTGAGGGCGCAACCTATGATTTAGTGTTTTTTATTTTGTATTTGATATTTAGTTTCGGGCATGCAAGGACACTCGACTCTCAACTCAATGCAGGATATCCCTCTCGATTTTTATAATTCTATAAGGAACAATTCTCACCTCTCTCGGAGTAATTACATCTGCCATGACAACAAGCAATATCACAGCCGGAATAGATATAGGCTCACTATCAACCGACGCGGTAATCCTCAAAGGCGATGAAATCCTTTCATATGCAGTGATGCCGACTCTCTCGAGCAGCGAGAGTGCCGCAATCAAGGCATACGAATCCGCTCTCGATGATGCCGGAATCACAAAATCGAGCGTAGAACGCGTGATCGCAACTGGATATGGGCGGTCCGGCACAGATCTGGCTGACAAAGCGATCACAGAGATCACCTGCCACGCAGTCGGAGCCAGGCGGCTTTTTTCAGAGGCTATGAGTGTTATAGATATAGGCGGGCAGGACAGCAAAGTGATTCGGCTCTCCGAGGATGGCAGGGTCGATGATTTTGCAATGAACGACAAATGCGCGGCAGGCACAGGTAGATTCTTNNGTGGCTCGCGCACTGGATACACAACTAACTTCTCTTGGAGAGCTCTCCGCTCGTGCAACTCAAGATGTGCGTATATCCAGCACATGTACGGTTTTCGCCGAGTCCGAAGTGGTTGCGCTGGTCGCTAAAGGCACGCCAAAAGAAGATATAATATGCGGTCTTCACGATTCGATAGCGGAGCGAATATACGGTATGGTCGTCCGCCTTAGAGCGCATGCTCCTTTCGTGATGACCGGCGGCGTAGCCAAAAATTTAGGCGTGGTGAGAGCTATTGAAAAACGTCTGAATACAAAGCTCATTGTCCCGGATGAACCGCAGATAGTCGGCGCTCTCGGAGCTGCAATCCTCGCAGCACAAAAATTATAAAGCTACTTCCTTATACTCTTGGCGGGAGAGAATTGGAGTGAATGGCCAATATTAACTATCCATGCCTCCTCGAACTCTTCATTACAAATACCATCGGTATAAGAAGAATCATCACCACACCCAGCAGCCAAAAAACGTCGATATAGGACATCATTGTCGCCTGCCTGATAACTTCTCTATATGCAAGAGCAAGTGCTTCTTTTTGAGCCATCAAGCTGCTTTGTCCTTTAGCGATCAGCCCGGCAACCACTTCACGGTACCAGTTTTGATACTGGGGATCGTAAGGTGAAACGTGTCCGACGAGCTGAGATTGGTGGAACTGAGTCCTGCGAGCCAGTATCGTTGTGACGGCAGCAATTCCCACGCTTCCGCCGATATTACGCAGCAGGTTAAAGATTCCGGTTCCCATTCCTGTCTGCTCATGGCTAAAAAACGCAAACGTGACGGTTGCAAGCGGCACAAAAAGGAACGCCAGGCCGACCCCCATGACTATTCGAGGCATCGCTGCATCCCAAAAACTGATCTGCAAGTTGTACCTTGCCATCATAAACATGGATACGGCAAGCAGAGAAAGCCCCAAGATTATTAAAAACCTCGCGTCTTTCTTTCCAACCAGATAACCTACTATGGGCATGAAGACAAGGGTTCCAATGCCGCCCGGCGACATTGCAAGCCCGCTTTGCACAGCTGAGTAGCCCAGCAGAGTCTGCAGCAAGGTCGGCAGCAGCAGCATGCTTGCATATAAAGCCACACCGAGCATAAACATCAAAAAGACACCCGGCGCAAAATTCTTTATCTTGAAGACGGTCAAATCAATAATGGGGTGGGGTGTACGCAGTTCCCATATTATGAGCGCTATCAGACTCATCGCGGATATTACTGCTAACTGGGCTACCCAACTGGTCTGGAACCAATCGTGTTTCTGGCCGGTGTCGAGTACAACCTGAAGCAGCCCGATTCCAAGTGCCAGCAAACCTAAGCCGATATAGTCGATTTTAATGGTTCCTCTTTCCAGGTAAGGCGGATCGACAACAAATATTTGCGACATTATCAGCGAAAGCATCCCTATTGGAATGTTGATGTAAAATATCCATCGCCAGCTGTAATTATCTGTTATCCAGCCGCCTAAAGTCGGACCGATTATCGGCGCAAATACCACACCTATGCCAAATATGGCCATTCCGGCTCCTCTGTTCCTGATGGGGAAGCTTTCGAGCAGAATAGCCTGGGATATCGGTTGCAGAGCGCCTCCTCCAAGACCCTGAAGCACCCTGAAGAAGATCAGCAGAGAAAGTGATGGGGCAAATCCACAGAAAAAGGAAGAGACAACGAACATGATTACGGAGAACATATAGAATCTCTTGCGTCCGAATACCCTGCTCAGCCATCCTGTAGCAGGCAGAACGATCGCATTAGAGACAAGGTATGATGTCAAAACCCATGTGCTCTCATCGACTGTGGCGGACAGATTTCCTGCGATATGTGAAAGTGAGACATTGACGACCGTGCTGTCGAGTACTTCCATAAAAGTCGCCAGCATAACCGCCATGGCGACAATTCCCGGTGTGCCGACAGGACACCACCCTTCATCTCTTAATGCTCCGGCAGACCCTTCCAAAGAAATTTACCTCCCAATCTAAAGGTAAACCGTAGCAATAACATTTTGCCCAGGTCTGAGTACAACACCACGTGGGAGGGGTTGGTCGAGGACAATTTTTACAGGAATTCTCTGGACGACCTTTACAAAATTGCCCGATGCATTTTCAGATGGAAGCAGGCTTGATTTTGCAATGGTTGCGGCGCCGATGCTGTCGACCACTCCACGGAATTTTCTACCAGGATACGCATCCACAGTAAAAACGGCTCGTTGGCCGCGCTTCATCTGTCCGGTCTGGGTCTCTTTGAAGTTTGCAACTATCCACACCTTTTTAAGCGGCACAACAGCCATCAGCATCTGTCCGGGCTGCACATATTGACCGAGTTGAACGCTTTTCTGGCTTACCATTCCTTCCACAGGTGCGGCGATCCGGGTGTGAGTCAGATCCAATTGAGCATTTTGAAGCTGAGCTATTGCCTGTTTCACGGCAGCCCTGGCGGCTTGTTTTTGCGCTTGGCTGATGGAGACCTGTTGAGGGACGGTTTGTGTTCCAAAGAGCGCTTTTTGTGATTGCTGCAACAGCGCTTTCTGCTGATTTACAGCGGATTGAGCTGTTTCCACAGCGCTTCCTGCCTGATTTGCACTGCTCTGAGCTGCTGCAAGTTGTGCATTTGCGCGTTTTAGCGCGGCCACGGCGCCTGCTCGTCCCGCCTTTGCTTGATTGAGACTTGCCTGTGCGCTGTTTGCCTGCTGGCGAGCGGAATTTAACGCAGCCTGTGCGCTTGTATTTGCAGTTTCGATACTCTCCAATTGCTGTTCAGATGCA
>DJHI01000290.1 GCA_002431715.1 Armatimonadetes bacterium UBA5829 | reverse complement strand
GGAATTTTCAGATGAAAAAATCGTGCTGACGCGCGATGGTTACGACGAAATTCAGCGGGAGCTTAACGAAATAATGACAGTCAAGCGGCCCGCCGTTATCGATAGAATCAGAGAGGCCAGGCAGCTTGGTGACCTGAGCGAGAATTTCGACTACCAGGACGCAAAACACGTTCAGGCTCTGCTCGAAGCGAGAATCAAGGAACTTAAAACGATTCTCCAGCATGCCAGTGTGGTCGACTGCCTCGATAACAATGGCTGTATCGGCATCGGATCAAAAGTGATCGTAAAAGANNGAGGAAGGGTTCGAGGACGAGTATATGATTGTCGGCCCTACGGAATCCAGCCCGGCTGAAGGTAAGATTTCACTCGAATCATGCGTGGGCAGCGCCCTTATGGGACATAAGGAAGGCGATGAAGTCGATGTTAAAGCTCCCGCAGGAGTGATTAAATATCAGATAGTGTCGGTCCAGTGAACCACGAAAATATTCTCGACAGCTCAAAGAGCCTGCTCGTGGTGATCGATATTCAAGACCCGCTTTTGAAGGTGATCCACGAAGGCGACAGGATGGTGGCCAATTCAATTAAGCTGATTGAAACGGCCAAAATTTTTGACATCCCGATTCTGGTGCCGCTTCAGTATGCCGCTCGACTGGGTGACATCACACAGCCGATTGCCGACGCTGTGGGTTTTGAAAAACGCTTCGACAAGATGACATTCAGCTGCTTCGGTTCGGCTGACTTTGAAACCGTCCTAAAAGAGGCTCAACGCACCCAGATCATCCTCTGTGGAATCGAAACTCATGTATGTGTAAATCAGACCGCTCATGATCTTCTGGCTCGCGGGTACAACGTTCATATCGCTAAAGATGCAACCTCCTCCCGGAAAGAGTCCGATTGGGAAACAGGCATTGAGAAGATGCGGGACTCGGGATGCGTGATATGCTCGACTGAAATGGCGATTTTTGAACTTGTAAAGGATTCATCTCGACCAGAATTCAAGAGGATACTGCCGATTGTGAAGTAGCTCGGCACAGGGCTAAATAAGATGACCGAAATTTTCACAATAGGCCACAGCAACCACGATCTCCTCGATTTTCTCAACATTCTTAAACGCAACAAGATTCAAGTGCTGGTGGATGTCCGCAGCGACCCCTACAGCCGCTATGCGCCTCAGTTCAACAAGAACGATTTTCAAAGGCACGTAGAAGCGGCAGGGATAATCTATCGTTATTCGGGCCATTCCATCGGCGGCAAACCCAAGGATATGTCATTATACACCCCCGCCGGTTCACCCGATTATGACAAACTCGCTCTGACCGATGCCTTTCAAGGTGAGCTTAGAGCAGTCGTCGAACTGGCTGAAACAAAACGCGTGGTTATCATGTGCAGCGAGGCCGACCCCATGAGCTGCCACCGCGAACGAATTTTGGCTCAGGTGCTGCGAAGTTGGAACGTAGAGGTCAAACATATAATGCCGGATGGCAACGTCGCTAAAGTAGAGCAGCCGGGATTATTTTAGGTTCGAGGAGTAAGTATGCAAACTCTCTACACTATAGGTTACACAAAAAAAAGCCTTGAGGAGTTTATTGAGATCCTGAAAAAGGCGGAGGTCGATTGTGTGGTAGATATTCGCCTGCATAATACCTCGCAGCTTGCCGGTTTCTCAAAAAAAGACGATCTCGAATATCTGCTGACGCAGGGTTTTGGAATAGGTTATGTTCATATGCCGGAGCTTGCACCGAGTGAGGAGATATTGAGCGCATACAAAGCAAGCAATGACTGGAAAGCCTACGAAGAGCATTACCGCGAGATGATGGCGGATGAGTGGATGGTCTACACATTCTTGAGAGCACAGGAACAAGCGGGATGGGAGAAACCATGCCTGCTCTGCGCGGAAGAAAAGGCGGAGAAATGCCACCGCAGGCTGCTCGCTGAAGCCATTGCCGAGCAGGTGGAGGGTCTGGAGGTGAGCCATCTCTGATGTCGGAACGAATAGTAGTTCTGGCAGTAACTAAAATGCTCAGCGGAATGTGCACAGGAGGTATGTCGCTCTCGACAGACAAGTGGGTGAGACCGGTAAAGGAATTCGGAACTCTATTGAAAGGCGATCTCACCTATACCGACCGCACCTTTATCCGCCCGTTCGATATAGTCGATTTCTCACTCATCAAACATCGCCCCAGACCGCCGCATATAGAAGACTGGACGTGCGATTTTGTCCGGTCACGGCCAAGCAAAGCGGGAACATTGCCCGATATTCTTCGTTTTCTGAAAGATCACTCGGAGTCGGACTCTCCTCAGCAAATACTCAAAGCCGAACGTTCACTGGCTCTCTTTGAACCAGCTCATGTAGAAGCAGTCTTCACACTGGATAATTACTCCGGCAAATATAGCGTAAGGCTGCGTGCGGCGGAGATTGGAGAAAGACCGATAGCAGTGACCGATATCAGATGNNAAAATTTGGCCATGTCATCGGATGAAATCCGCGAACGGTTGGGAATTGAGAGTATCTTCATAGCTCTCGGGCTCAGCCGATTTCATGAGAATAGACATTGGCCGCTCGTGATAGGCGTGCATACCTGGCCGGATTATGAAGTTGAAGTGGATTATAGTAATCTATAAACTGCAATTTAATCCAGGGCTTAACCTTTGCCAAATTCAGCAATGTCCTGTAAATCCGAAATGGATGTAATGTTTAATTTGCGCCCGCTGGTCGTGATCAGTCCGTCATCTTCAAATCGAGAAAGCAGGCGTGAGAGGGTCTCGCCGGTCATTCCCAGATGTGATGCCAGTACCTGCTTGGGCATTCCCAAATCTACTATGACCCCGTCTTTGGAATCCTTTGAAATCAGCGAAAGGATGTAATCGGCAAAGCGTGCGCAGGAATCCTTGAGGGTAAGTGATTCGATGCTGTTTACCAGCCTGTGCGCCCAGGTAGCCATCGACGCCATCAGCTTGAAGCAGACTTCGGGCCTGTCGATTAGAAGCTGCATGAACTCATTCTTTCTCAGCAGGATCAGGACAGAATCCTGAACGGCGGCGGCCGAAGCCGGATAACCCTGGCCTAAAAAAAGCGCCGCCTCGCCAAAGCAGTCGCTGGGCATCGCTACATACAGCACATGTTCCTTGGCATCCGGCGATTCTTTATAGAGCTTCACCGCACCTGATTCAACGATATAAAATCCGTGGCAAGGCTCAGCCTCATGAAAAACAACAGTGTTTTTAGGCTGCAGGATGCGTTTTGCGGTCGGATGGATAAACCGAAGTGTCTCATCGTCCAGACTCTGAAAGAATTTGCACGAGCGCATGGCCTGCAGGATAGTTGTTTGATCGGAGTTGTTCATGCCTAGATTGTAGAGAGTAGAACTGCCACAAGTCAAGACAAACGGTATGCTCTGTGGTATAATAGGCGGGCGGTTTGTCAGAGAACACCGCTCTTTAAAAGTATTTCAGGGAGCAGAAATTGGCCGAAATCAGACCTTTTAAGGGCATACGTTACAATAAAAATATAGAGTTAGATAAGGTTACAAGTCCCCCGTATGATGTCATCTCGCCTGAGGAAAAGGAGCGCTTCCTTCAGCTTCATCCTAACAATTTTGTTCGATTGATCCTTGGTGAGGAACTCGATTCTGATAACGATGAGAATAACAGATTTACCAGAGCAAAGGCATATCTCGACGAGTGGCTGGCCGGCGGCGTACTGGTGGAGGATGCCGAGCCGTCGATCTATGTTTACAATCAGCAGTTCGACCAGAACGGCAAAACATGCACGGTAAACGGCCTGACTGTCGCTGTTAAGCTCCACGATTATTCGGATAAAGTAATTCTGCCTCATGAAAACACTCTGGCCAAACCGAAGAGCCATCTGATCCCGTTAATACACGAGACCAAGGCAAACCTCGACAGCGTGTACGGATTATACGCTGACGAACAGGGTGTTTTAGATGCTTTGATAGAACGCGTGATGCAAAAAGAGCCGGATGCGGATGTCTGCGACAGAGACGGGGTAAGGCATCAACTTTGGGTCGTCAGCAACCCTGCTGATGTATGCACAGTCATAGAATTTCTGAAAGACAAGCAGATAGCCATAGCGGATGGTCACCATAGATATGAGACGGCACTGGCATATTCTCAGGAAGTTATGGCAAAGGCCGGGTGCTCCTGCGGATGCTGCGGATCACCTTCAAGCTTTGCCATGATGACCATCGCAAATGTCTTCCAGAAGGATATGACTATCTACCCCACCCATCGCGTCCTGGATAACCTTTCGGATGAACTGCTGGCGGAGCTTGATAATCGTCTCTCAGACCTTTTTGAAGTTCAGGATTCTTCCAAAGCGACAATTATGGAAGATATGAAACATCGCGGAGCGATCGGTATGTATCGCGCGGGGAAGGCCCGGACCATCAGGCTCAAGCGCGACCCTGGTTCGCTCCTTGAAGGCAGCAAAGCCAGCCGAAACCTTGAGCTGAATGTCCTTCACAAGCTTGTGCTCGAGAGGCTTTTGGGTATAGATAAAGACAAGCTTAGAGATCAATCACATATTATCTATACGCGGGATGCATCCGAAGCGATCAGTCTGGTCGATTCGGGCCGGAAGCAGATGGCATTTTTGCTTAATAATATTGATGTGAAAGCCGTTTTGGATATCGCCGCCGCCGGCGAAAAGATGCCTCAGAAAGCTACCTATTTCTATCCCAAGCTCCTGAGCGGCCTCGTGCTCAGAAAGTTGGATTAGTTATGAGCATTTCACGCCTGAGCACCGGTAATGAATATGTCTCCATACCCGAGATATCGGTTGAAAACGCCGGAATTGCATGCATCGGGTTCGTGCAGAGGGCATTCAGAGCTGCCGTGGAGCTTCACGGATCAGAGGATGTGCCTTTATTAAAACCGGTGGTAGAGATTGACGGCGATGAGCTTTTTGAGGAAGGCGTTCAGCACGATCTATTATCGTATTGGATACCTCGGTTCGAATCGTCTTCACCGCGCCTTAGGACAGCATCCACAGTCTTTGCTCCACTTGGGCGCAGAGGTTTTGTCTGTGTACTGACACTGCACAACATAACTGATGAAAAGGTGAAAGTTCGCGCCGGATGGAAAGGCTGTTGGAAATCGAGCTATCATTCAGCCAACCTGTCCAAGTTGATGAGCGGAGTGAAATTCGCCTGTATAAGCTCTCAAAGGCCGAAGACTCCGATAATTGAATTCCGTGGACATACTCCGTTATTTGCAGTTGCATTTATTACCGAGAATAATGTTCCTGTGATGATCAGCGACCCTGAGCGGCATGTG
Source organism: Armatimonadetes bacterium UBA5829 (assembly GCA_002431715.1). Taxonomy (GTDB): domain Bacteria; phylum Armatimonadota; class UBA5829; order UBA5829; family UBA5829; genus UBA5829. The sequence continues at coordinate 949 of DJHI01000290.1, read as the reverse complement.
CAGATTACCGACTGGACCGGCGAGAACTTATCCGCCACAGCAGGCAGTCCGATCTGCTATGAGATTATAGATGAGTATTCTATTGAACCCGGTCAGATCATTGAAATACCATTGTACATCGGCATCGGACTAGAAGAGGTATCTGCGATTGCATCGGCGGAAGAGATGCATATGCAGACCTGGGAACGCATGCTCACAAGCTTGAGAACCTGGCTGGACAAGCATACCATCGAGTGCGACATTCCGCATTTCAAACGTATGATGAACCTCAACTCCTTTTATAATTACTTTTATTCGCAAGCAACAACTCTCGATACCGAAGAGCTTATGCTTGCCACTTCACGCAGTTCCCGCAATAATACCTGCGCATCTTATAGAGATCGCGATGCGATGCGGTGGTCGATACCTGCTGTGCTGCAAATAGACTGGCCGCAGGCTAGAAATATGCTGATCTATGCATTTACTAGCCAGCTTCCTAACTTAGGCATCCGATCACGGTTCATCGATGGAATTGTTCTTGAACCGGGATTCCAGCTCGATCAATTTTGTGCGCCTATACGGGCACTTGATATGTATGTGGAGACAACGGGCGATATGTCCGTACTANNGCGCGTGCAGGCGGCCGTGAACACCATGCAGCAGATACTCGCCGCACAGAGACATCCGGAAGTGGCGCTTTTTGAAACGCTGCTGATGCCGTCCGGCGAAGCCTCGAAGTATCCTTATGTGTGTTTCTCTAACATGCTTGTATGGCGCAGCCTGGTCGATATAAGCCAGATATACAACAGAATCAGAGACATCGATCGTTCGGAAGAAGCCAAGCTGTTGGCAGCAAAGGTAAAAGAAGCGATTTTGGATCACTTCATAGTGGACGGGCCGTTCGGCAGGATGTATGCTATGGAAACCGATCTCTCCAGCAATCACACTCTGGGAGATGACCCAATCGGCA
>DJHI01000319.1:18888-22076 GCA_002431715.1 Armatimonadetes bacterium UBA5829 | reverse complement strand
GCTATGCCTCTGCTCGAAAAGAATGATTTCCTGCCCGACCTTACGGCCATACCTACCGAAAAAGCCAAGGCGGCCAAGTTGATGTTCGTAAACTATCCTAATAATCCTACGGGAGCTGTTGCGGATATCAATTTTTACAGGGACGTGGTCGACTTCGCCAAACAATATGACATCGCCGTTTGCAGCGATCTGGCATATTCGGAAGTTTCCTATGACGGCTATAACGCTCCCAGTATCCTCCAGGTGGAGGGATCGAAAGACTACTGCATCGAGATGAATACGCTCTCAAAGACCTTTAATATGACCGGCTGGAGAGTGGGATTCGCCGCGGGAAACAGCGAACTGGTCGCTGCCCTGAATGAGCTTAAAACAAATGTCGATTCGAGGCAGTTCCAGCCTCTGGGAATAGCCGCGGCATTTGCTCTGGAAAATGTTTCTAATCAGCCTATGCTCGATCTATATAGAAAGAGAAGAGACATCCTGGTCGACGGCCTTAACTCCATTGGCTGGAAACTCAAGAAGCCGCTTGCGTCGCTCTATGTGTGGGCGAAGGTGCCGGAGAGGTATACATCCACTGAGTTCGCCAAGATTCTACTTAATGAAGCGGGAGTGCTGGTGATTCCGGGGAACAGCTACGGTGAATACGGTGAGGGATATGTCCGTATGGCGCTGACTGTTCTCGGGGACAAAGACGGCGAGCTGATGGTCGAAACAGTGCAGAGAATCAAGAATATCAAAATGAAATTCTGAGTTTAAAGTAGGGTCAGGATTCGGAAATCCTGACCCAGATAGATATCAGAATAAAACTTTGAATTCTGAATTTTGAGTTGAGACAAAGATGGCAATTCTAGAGATTTGCCATCTTTGTTATATCGGAGGAACATATGACAGGCTCAGCATGGCAGTACGATGAATTCAAGCAGATCGGTACCGATTATGGATCGATTGAAGAAGTGGCTGCCTATGACGAGCGTATGGCTAAACTCCGTAATGTCGGCGATGAATGTTCCAAAACACTGACACTCCTCGAACTCGCGCCGGATAGTCGAGTACTTGAAATAGGAACCGGCACTGGTGAGTTTGCACTAGCCGCAGCAAAACAATGCTCCCACGTCACTGCTTTCGATGTGTCTCAGGTTATGCTCGATTACTCTCAAGCTAAAGCGCGGGATAGAGGCATTAACAACATCGCGTTTACCCGCGCCGGATTTCTCACGTTTGATAATAGCGCCCTGCAGATCGATGCTGTCGTATCGCAGCTTGCTCTTCATCACCTACCTGATTTTTGGAAAGCTGTTGCTCTTCGCAGGATATGGCATACGCTAAAATCCGGCGGCAGGCTATTCCTGAGGGATGTAGTCTTTTCATTCGATGTTGATGATGCGGCAACGTGTGTTGACCGGTGGAAAAATGTAGTGATAGAACTCGGAGGTGAGGATCTCGGTCTGGAAGTGGAAGCCCATGTAAGAGAGGAATTTTCAACTTTCAGTTGGATAATGGAAGAGCTTCTACAAAAAGCTGGATTTTCCATAGTGAACGCAACTTATCAGGGTCAGACTTTTGCGGAGTATTTGTGCCGGAAAGATTGATGCATATCATTAGAGAAGCAACAATTGAAGATGCGGCAGATGTCGCCAGGGCGCATGTGGAAACTTGGCAGACGTGATTTTGAAGAAACATCATATGATTGGGATTTGACGGAGGCTGCGAATGCAAGAAGGTAGCATTTACGATGATCCAGTAGTATATGATCACATACATGACACTGCTTGGTTGAATGATATCCAGTTTTACATTGAGCAAGTCAAAAAAGATCGTGGGCCGGTTCTCGAGCTGGGATGTGGGACAGGTAGAGTTAGCATTCCTATAGCCGAGCAGCGTCATTGTGTTACGGGAATAGATATTGACAAGCGAATGCTGAATCGCGCTCGAGAGAAAGCAGAAGAGAAGCATATCGATATCGATTGGATTCTTGGAGACATAAGAAATTTCGACCTAGGTAGACAATTTGGCACCATTATTTATCCTGCAAACTCAATTGCACATCTACTGGATATTGACAGCATAGAAGGGTGTCTGGCGTGTATAAGAAAACATCTTTCTGAGAATGGTCTGTTCATACTACACATGTTCACACCTGGACTCAAAATCCTCTCCCGAGATCATGATAAACGCTATCCTGTATCGGAATATGATGATCCGCATGGCAGAGGTCATGTTGTGGTTACTGAAACTACTATTTATGATAATGCCAGGCAAGTGAACGACGTCAAATGGTATTATTTATATGAGCAGACAGGCGAGGAAGAGATAAAGAAGTTTTCGATGCGGATATATTATCCACAGGAACTGGATGCCCTGCTCCGTTACAACGGGTTTGAGATAGTAGCAAAATATGGCGCTTTTGATGGCCGACCGTATGATTCTAGCTCGCCATTTCAGATTCCGGTTTGCAAAAAGAAATAGAGGCCGCGATTGCTTATCAATAATAATCTAGGCACAACTGATAAGGCGCTCCTAATCGTCATCGATCCAAAGGATCGATGGGAGGCTGATGCTAATACGGAAGAGCTGCGGGAATTGGTGGACAGCGCGGGTATTGAAATCGTCGATGAGATGCATATCCGCCGTGATGACCCCGACCCTCGGCATTACATAGGCAAAGGTAATGCTGAAGAAGCCTATCTGCGTGTAACAGATACGGATGCGTCGGTGGTTATAGTCGGTGAAGACCTCTCCCCTACCCAACAGCGAAACTTGAGCGATATTACCAAGGCTGAAGTAATAGACCGCACGCAGCTTATACTCGATATTTTCGCTCAGCGCGCCCGGACAAGCGAAGGGAATCTGCAGGTGGAACTTGCTCAGCTTCAATATTTGCTGCCGAGGCTGACCGGCCAGGGAACGGCTATGTCTCGAATCGGCGGCGGCAGCGCAGGTGGAATAGCTACACGTGGACCGGGCGAGACCAAACTTGAGACTGATCGACGCCGAGTGCGTAAAAGGATCTCCGTATTACGCCATGAGCTGGACGAGGTGGTTCAACATCGAAAGGTTCAGAACCGGTCCAGGCGCAAGCTGATGGTTCCCAATGCTTCGCTTGTCGGCTATACAAGCGCAGGCAAATCCACTCTCATGAACCTAATAGCAGGCACGAATGTATCCGCTCAGGCCAGGCTTTTTGAGAC
>DJHI01000319.1:13309-18845 GCA_002431715.1 Armatimonadetes bacterium UBA5829 | reverse complement strand
CGGCGAGTCGATATGGAGGGTCAGTGCTCGATTATCCTTTCCGATACTGTCGGTTTCCTGCGAAACCTGCCGCATGGGTTGATTGCGGCTTTCAGGGCGACTCTTGAGGAAGTGGTCGAGGCTGATTTTTTGATACATGTGGTCGATGCGAGCCATCCATTCTATAGGCAGCAGTATGCCTCGGTTTTAGAGGTGCTGGCTGAACTCCATGTTGAGGACAGACCCACTATTACAGTATTCAATAAGAGCGACCTCGTTCACGATCAATACGAACTCAGGCATCTGGTCGCTGAAATTCCGAACTCTTGTTATATGTCGGCCAAGACCGGTGAGGGAATCGAGTATCTACAAAGGTTGATCTGCAAGGTCATCGGCGAGATGATGAACCGGGTCGAAGCTGTTTTGCCGTATGACAGAGGCGACCTGCTGGCTATGTGCCATGACAGAGGCAGGGTCATTGCTCAGGAGTATCTGCCGGAAGGCGTGCGGGTGGATGTTGAGCTTGCTCCTGATCTTGCTGACAAAATCAAAGCCTATCAAAGGTAATCACCTCATATCAAGTTCTTTCCTGCAGGAAACAAGCGCGGATAACACTAATAAATTGTAATGAAAGCGCTTTCCGTAAAGCAGCCTGCGGCAAATAAGATCGCTTCAGGAGAGAAAACCATAGAATTACGCACATGGCCCACTAAATATAGAGGGCCTGTGTTGATATTATCCTCCAAGAGTCCTAACATAGAACCTGCCGGGTGCGCGCTGGCGATTGTCGATTTAGTAGATTGTCTGCCGATGCGCGAGGAACATGTAATAGCCTCATGTGCTTCTCAGCTCTATCCTGAGTGCTACTGCTGGATACTTGCGAATGTGCATGTGATAAAGCCTGTTCCAATGAAAGGTTCGTTGGGATTGTTCGAGGTTGATATCGATAAGACCGATCTTGACGCTGATGATAGAGCCGAAATAGTGCATCGAATTAAGGAAAAAAACCGGTAATCTCGCTTTTGATTTTGTGGAGGAGTAGATGTCTGAACTTGCAATATTTGGAGGACCGAAAGCCTGCAATTGCGAATGGCCCACCTGGCCCATATGGGACAATGAAGAGCGAGAAGCTCTTATGGGCGTCTTGGAGTCGGGAAAATGGTGGTACGGCGAGAAGGTAAAGGAATTTGAAAGCAAATACGCCGAGTTCCAGGATGCCAGGTTCGGAGTGACCGCGACAAGCGGAACCACCGCCCTTGAGGCTGTTCTTGACGCTCTGGGAATAGGTGCAGGTGATGAAGTAATCGTTCCTCCCTATACGTTTATGGCGACCGCGAGCGCGGTGCTGCGAGTTAACGCAATTCCGATCTTCGCAGACATCGAACCGGATACTCTTTGCATAGACCCCGAAGATGTGAAACGAAAGATAACTGATAAAACGAAGGCCATTATTCCAGTCCACTTGGGCGGTTATATGGCTGATATGGACAGGCTCCGTGAGATTGCAAAAGAGCATGACTTATACCTCGTGGAAGATGCCTGTCATGCCTGGGGAAGCCAGTGGAAAGGCAAAGGAGCAGGTGCAATAGGGCATTGCGGAGTGTTCAGCTTCCAGGCATCGAAGAACATCAACAGTGCGGAAGGCGGTATTATGATTACCGATCATGAGTGGATCGCCGATGCCTGCCGGAGCGTTACCAACTGCGGTCGCAGCAANNAAGACCGGAGCGTGGTATGAGCATAATATCATCGGTTCTAATTTAAGACTGACCGAATTTCAGGCGGCGATTCTCCTCGCGCAATTAACCAGGCTTGAATCTCAGACACAAAAGCGCATGCAGAGCGTTAAGATTATAGAAGATGTGTTGAGAGATGTACCAGAGCTAAAACTCATGCGAAGCGAAGAGAGGATGACCCGGCGCAGCTATCATTTCTATCCGTTCAGACTGGATATCGGCAAGCTGGGCATATCGCGCGAGCGGTTTATTGAGGTGTGTCGGACCGAAGGGTTTATACTCTCGCCCGGGTATACGGCGCCTCTTTATGAGAATAAGATGTTTAGGCACGACGACGAAGGTAAAGGCAGTTGTCCGTTTTCTTGCCCATACTATGGAAAGAAGATCGATTATAGCGCGGTCAGTTGTCCTGTGTGCGAAGCAGTCTGCAATGATACCGTGTGGATAACGCAGTCTATGCTGCTTGCAGATGAAAAAGATATTCTTGCGATGGCTGATGGGATTAAAAAGGTGTGCGAGCATACAAAGGAGTTGGCGTGATGTCGCTTTTTAGAGCCGGAGCAATTGAGACCGATCTGGAGCCGTGGCCGGGTGTTTGGATGACCGGTTATGGAGCCAGAGTCACACCCGCCGTAGGCACGCATGATTCCATCATGGCGCGCGCTCTTATGCTTGACGCCAATGGCACACCATTAGTAATCGTCTCATGCGATCTTCTTGGGTTGGGTACGGCTGATGTCAATGAAATTCGAAAACGTATTCATCAGCAGATCGGCATTCCCGGAAGTGCTATAATGATATCAGGCACGCACAATCATTCCGGGCCTGCGACTCAGTATCAGCGCGGCGTGATGGGTATGGTGGACACCAAATGGCTAAAACTCGCCAAGGACAAGATAGTCGATACCGTCTGTAAGCTGCCTGGAAGGCTGGAACCGGCCACTTTCTCATACGCGAAATCCAGAATTGAAGGCATCGGCTACAATAGAGCGGATGCGTCGCGCCCTATCGATGAAGATATAGTTGTTTTCAGCGTTAACTCGTGGGCTGGGCCGTGCATTGCAACTGTAATTAACTATGCAATGCATGCAGTGACCCTGGGGCCTTCTAACCTCATGTTTTCAGGCGATTATCCCGGCGAGGCTTGCAGGAAGTTAGCCGAAATTCGCGGTGGGATCGGTCTGTTTCTGGCTGGAGCCGGAGGATGCACTGATCCCGCGCTCAACCGAGACAAAGGTTGGGGAAAAGGGACGTTCGAGGATGTGGAAGCAGCCGGGGAGATGTTCGCATATAAAGCGAATGAGCTGCTTGAAAATGCTGAGAAGACCTGCTCGGTGAGCATTAAGACCGTAAGCAGGATAATCGATATGCCCATGGCTGCGCCGGTCTCTGATGATGAGTTGGAAAATCTGATNNAAAAGCGCCCAGCCGCCTATTGAAACCGCTATGCTCATCTGGGCAAACGAGCTTAAGCAGGCGAAACTTAATGACGCCGTGCCCAAGACCACTCCGGTGGAGGTATTCGCTGCGCGGATAAATGACCTCAATATTGTAGGAGTGCCTGTGGAAGCCTACTCAGATATAGCATGCGCCGTGAAGGCCGTTCTGTCACCATCGGTGACGGCGTTTGTCGGATATGCAAATGGCCTGTATTGCTATATTCCGGCACAGTGGGAATATGAAAACGGCGGCTATGCATCGACCGCTTACCGGTGGTTCGAAGGGATGATGAGCGGTTTCTGCGAGGACGCCGACAATCGATTAGTGGCGGCTATATCCGAAGCGTTTTCAAAAATGAATACAGAGTAAATCTGATGGGTATACATGAGCATATAAGTGCCTGGAGGCATTAAAATTGGACATTCAAGCTAGAAATATTTGTGTGGAAAACATACTCGATCTTGTAGGCAACACCCCTATGCTGCATCTGCGCGGTATGGCGAATGGATGTGTGTGGGCAAAGGCGGAGTTCTTAAATCCTGCGGGCAGCATTAAAGACAGGATCGCTAAATATATTATCGAGCAGTCGGAATTAAACGGCACGCTGAAACCCGGCGCGACGATTGTCGAGGCGACAAGCGGAAACACCGGCATCGCTCTGGCATTCGTAGGTAAACTCAAAGGCTACAGGACGATAATCTGCATGCCGTCCGATATGAGCGACGAACGAAAGAAGATCATTCGAGCGCTGGGAGCTGAACTGGTCGAGACACCCGCCCAGGAGAGCATTGCGGGTTCCGTAGCAAAGGCCGAAGACATCAGGCGGGAGATTCCGAACTCATTTTTGATCGGTCAGTTCGTTAACCCGCTTAATCCCGAGACTCATTATAAGTCCACCGCACGAGAAATCTGGGAGCAGATGGAAGGCAAAGTGGACGCATTTTGCGCCGGTGTCGGCAGCGGAGGCACATTGGGCGGCGTGGCTAAATTCCTGAAAGAAAAGAACCCGGATGTGCTTATAGCAGCGGTTGAACCGAAGAATTCGGCTGCCCTTTTGGGCCATGAACCGGGACTGCATCAGATTCAGGGGATCGGCGATGGATTCGTGCCGCCGGTACTAGACGTTGAACTGATCGATGAAGTGATTACCGTAACAGACGATGACGCGATAAATACGGCGCGCACACTGGCATCGACTCAGGGCGCGCTGGTAGGGACATCGTCGGGAGCAAATGTCTGGTCGGCTATGCAACTTGCTAATAAGTTGGGACCGGGCAGCCGCGTGGTTACTGTAATGCCGGATCGTGTTGAAAGATACTTCAGCACCAGCTTATTGTAAAAAATGCCCGGAGTCACTTTCCGGGCATTTTTACGAATTATATCGATTGCCTATTCATATAGCTGGAATACATAGCTGGCTCCAATAAAGAAATCATTGAAATCCAAAGCGCCGGCTTTTATATCGAGATTAGTGGTAGGATACCACCTGATTCCACCATTGAAATCGGTGTCTCCACTTAGTCCGGTGGTGAGGTATTCAAACATAATATCGAACCTTGGGTTCGCGGAATAGTTAGCTCCTACAAAAGCGCCCTTGTAGACCCCCGAGCCGAAACCCACATTGATTGTAAATGGCCTGCACCAGGTTCCGCTAATTCCCTCCAACATGGGTGTCAAGTTCTTCCCAAGCATGAAAAACAATGCAGGTGAATTGTCGATATTCGGGTTTAGGCTGTTTAAGCCCGCGAAAGCATCGACAACTCCAACATTGATCGAGGGCCGGGTAGCGGTCTCTGTCAGCACTCTGAACTTTGCATTGAAGATCCCCTGCACACTCGTATCCTCGCGACTCGTGGTTGCCGCCACGCCGCTTATCTCAAGATTACGAAGTATGCCGAATGCGCCTCCATATGAAGCAAAATTACCGCTTATTGCATTAGTGGCAAGCCCGGAAGAAAAGTTTGCTGTGACTCCCAAGCCGTATAAAGGAACCTGCACGTCATTCGGAGTCTCAATTAAACCACTGATACCATAAATAGTGCTTGCGGAAAATGCGGCAGTATTACAAGCCAGAACTATCAATGTAAGCGCAATTATGATCTTTTTCATAAAAATCCGCCCCTTTCGTATATGGCCGGGCATATTCCCAACCGAGTGTAACCAAGCCTGATGTCAGGAACCTTTTACCCACTTTGTCTACCGGATAGTCTTTTGCTTAGAGCATTATCAGCAAAAAATCGAACCCTGTTTTTTCCTACAATAAGTCCGCAGGGCTGGACATAGTAATTTAAACGTGTTACCATGCGCCATATCGTAACACGCCCAAGGAGCTTGAAGATGAAGAGAACTGTTTTTTGTGCATTATTAGCAGTAATGTGTTT
>DJHI01000319.1:12020-13295 GCA_002431715.1 Armatimonadetes bacterium UBA5829 | reverse complement strand
TTAGCCGCATCACTTGCTTCAGCAGAAACCATTTGGGACTATGAAGCGGTCCTGGCCGACGGAAACGGCAGCCATGCATTGGTTAATGCAGCAGCATATGACGGTGATGAAAATGTGATCGAGGGCAACAAGGTGACTATAGAAGGAGTCGCTCTGGGCGGAATGAATGAGCTTTGGAACTCGGCTTCGCAATATATCATCATGATGCAGGATGAAACGTACGACCGAGGCGGAATGGAAATTTGGGCAGGCAACTTCGGGTGGTACCAGCCGCCAGTAACCTGGAGACCTGCCCAGTACGTGTCGTTTTCTGCGGGTGATCGGGTTCGAGTGACGGGTTTTCTCGGCGATCATGCCGGAAAAGTCTTTATCAACGACAGACACTGCAATGATCTGGACGTCTGCTTTACCGTTGAGGTGATCGGGCATCCCGGTCTGCCCGACCCGGAACTTATACCCTCCATATCCAACTGCAACTACTTCGACCAGACCAGAAATGACGGTGGTGAACGGTATCAGACCCGATTCACCATGCTCCACGGCATAGAGATAACCGGTGGAACCTGGACGAACAGCAGCACGCTTACTATTGCGGACTCTACAGGTTCGACCGCCTTGTATCTCGCCCCCATGGGCACTTTCTCAGGCAGCGCGCCTACAGGCAAAATCAGTGTTGTCGGCATCTTCGACCAGGAAGACGCCGGTTCGGGTGACCCGGTTGTGTATCACAACAACTATCGAATGATACTCAAAAGCTCTGATGATGTTGCCGTATCTTTGGATGCCTGTAGAGAGGTACGCAGCCTTTTGGACGGCGAGAAGATCGCACTGGCAAACAAGGTTGTCTCCCGAGTCTATGATGGATACTTTTTCATTCAGGATGCGGAAAGGGCTGGAGGGCTGAGAGTAGTAAGCGACCGGCTGGTGACTCCGGGGGATGATGTCAGCATCATGGGAACCGTGTCTACTATCGGAAACGAGAAGGCTGTCACAGCCAGATATGTCGCCAGGAGCCGAAATGCAGCTAAGCCGCTGTTCGTTAATAGCAATACTCTTCATGGCCAATCGGGGCTGGATGTGTTCGGGCTACTGGTAAGATGCGTCGGACATATCGGAAACAGCCTTGGAGACGGTCTGTATGAGTTTATCGATGATGACAGCAATGTGATCCAACTTGACTCCAACGGCTACGCCGTTCCTGAACAGGGAACGTTGGTGACTGTTACCGCTGTGGCATCGGGAGATTCGACCACACCTGTACTGCTGCTTGGCAGC
>DJHI01000319.1:10868-12003 GCA_002431715.1 Armatimonadetes bacterium UBA5829 | reverse complement strand
ATTGAACTGCTTGTGGTGATCGCGGTTATCGCGATCATCACGGCACTTCTTTTGCCTGTACTCACTAGGGCAAAAACTCAATCGAAGGTGGCGCGCGTTCATGTCGAGCTAAAACAGATTGCTGATGCTCTTCAGATGTACTGCGACGAATGGGGTAAGCCTCCGCTTGCAAATGCCTCATGCCAGCAGGTCGATATTATGAACTATTACGAGCTTCCAAAGTCGTTGTATAAATATATCGCCACCAAAAGGTTTTATGATCCATTCAACCCCGGCCGGACTTACAAATATATCGCGCCGGGACTTGGATATATCAACAACAGCATCGGGAAGATAACTCTTTATATTCCATCGGACTATCCGGCAAGTACAAAGGACTGCGTGCCGTATAAGAGCCAGAAGACCTCGCCTATCAAGTGGGTTGTATGGAGTGTCGGGCCGAGTGGCGGATGCAGTTATTTCACGTTCTGCCAGGATCTGATGCCTGTGCCGAAACGATGCTGGTATCCGTATTACGAAAAAGGCATTATAGCAAGACTAAGCGATGGAAGAAAATCCCCATAGAGGTAATACATGATAAGTCAGGCTGAATTTTTCGACTCCTATGCCGACAGGTGGGATGGCATGGAGCGTGATGATATTTGCGTGCTGCTGGACCGGGTAGTGAATAAATCAGACATTGCTCCTGGAATGGATATACTCGATGTCGGGACAGGCACGGGGGTAATTATCCCATGCCTGCTTAAGGCAATGAACGGCATTGGCAGTATAAAGGCCATCGATATCTCCCAGGGAATGCTGAGGGTTGCTCGTGCAAAGAGATTTCCAGATTGCGTTGAGTTTCAACTTGCGGATATCGAGGATTATGATTGCCCTGACGGCTCTTATGACCGAGTGATCTGCAATGCCGTATTTCCCCATTTTTCAAACAAAGATGCAGTTCTGAAACGAATCAGAAAACTGCTTAGGCCCGGAGGGCTAATAGTGATATCTCATCCGACGGGTCGAGAGGCTGTCAACAGGGTACACCGTGGAGCAGGATCAGTTGTCTGCGAAGACGTGGTGCCTGACGCTATTGAAATGCTATCGATGCTCGAAAATGCCGGATATGTCTGTATATCTGTAAAGGATGAAC
>DJHI01000319.1:10620-10827 GCA_002431715.1 Armatimonadetes bacterium UBA5829 | reverse complement strand
ATTTATCTGGCTATTGGCAGCGTTAAATAAAAAAGTTGGAGGCCATCTATGATGGCCTCCAGATGCTTTTCTACTTTGAGTATGTCGGTGGAGATATCAGAGTTACAAAATCAAGCTTGGAAATATCCATCAGTTTGCTTACAGGCGCCCAACCGGTTACTATTTTGTCTTTCTTTGTCCATTTAGGCTGTTTGAAACCGAGCTTCT
>DJHI01000319.1:6570-10605 GCA_002431715.1 Armatimonadetes bacterium UBA5829 | reverse complement strand
CCTTGAGCTGGTCTAAAACATCTTTGGGAACTGATTTCACCTCGATCTCGACCTCCACGCATCCATCTTTCACCTTGAGCTTACCTGGAATGGATTTCACTCCCGATATTCCTAGCTTATTGTAATCGTCGATCAGACTGAGAAGCGACTTGTCGATTTTCGCGTCCTCTTTTTTAGAGGAGTCGGCTTTTCCGGCATCACATGCTACAAGTTGCTCAGAGTCTGTCAATGACACGCCTACCGTTTGTGGGATCATTTTAGCGCATCTGCCCAAAACACAAGGCGAACCAGCATATGCCAAATTACTAAACACTCCCTCGTAGCTGACGCCCTCCGGCATCTCTACCGGCACTACGACAGTCTTTGGCTTTCCGTCGGCTGTGACTGTCTCCTCGACTGCAACGAACGACGTATACTGAGTCATCAGATTGTATTCAAGCGCAAGCTCAATGATCTGGTCTTTGATTGAGGCATCGACCTTGCCGGTCTGCGCCCCAAGCCAGTCCTGGCTGGACAAATCGTCCACTTTGGCGCGCGCCCATATCGAAAGCAGAGAGTCGTTTTCAGGCTCCACTTTCGGTAAATTAACATGCAGTTTCTTTGTCCACGGTTTGCCGTTGACCTTCGCATGAACGATTATATCGCCTGAGGCCCCGCCCGTATAACGACCATTCAACACAAGTGGCTGAGCGGAAAAGAGATCGGGTATGCGTTCTGGATAGACATCATCGGATGCAATCGGCAGACCGTTCCAATCGACGGTAATGTCGGTGAGCAGAGGGTTGCGNNCGAATACGGTCGTAGAACTTTTTCGCAACTTCCTCGCTGTTTGAATTAAGCAGCACAACCTCCGATGCTCCACGGCCTTCCACAGCCATCTTCTCAATAAGGAAGCGGTTCACGCCATTACCGATTCCAAATGAAAATATTCTCGCATCACCCAGATTCTTTTGAATATAGTCGACAATCTGGAAGTCATTGCCTATATAGCCGTCCGTAAAGAACACAACTATCCTAAGCCGTTTTGGGTCGCTATCAGGTTCGAGAGCCGCCTTGATGGCGGGCATCATCTCTGTCCCGCCGCCTGCTTCACAAGCTTTGAGATAATCCAGGGCCGCTTCCTCATTTTCTCTCGTATAGGGCTGTGGGGTCTCGAAAAGCTGTCTGATGCCGTTTGAGAACGATATCATGTTGAATGTATCGCCTGGGTTTACATTTCGGATACACTGCAGCATAGTCTCCTTGGATTTCGCCAATGGCTCGCCCATCTGGCTGCCGGAGGTATCGATAACAAAAATCATCTCCTTGGGCGTTATATCTTTTGGCTTCGGCGAGACAGGCGGCTGCATAATCAGCGTGAAATAGCCTCCTTTACCATCAGGCGCAGATGTTATAACGCCGCTCTGGACGTCTGCTCCTGCGACACTGTAATTAAGCACGAAGTCTTTGTTCGGAATAGTATCTTTGTCTTTGAGCGTGACCTTGACTGAATTCCTGTTCGGAAAATCGTAATCGACGTCATGACTGAGACACTTGGCGGAATAGACAGGGATTCCCGCATTGNNACCGAGATCGATATGTCATGTCCTGCGCGGGTGCCTTCGGGAGTGACAGGCGGAGTGATCTTAGATGCGTCGGGGACTTCATCAGTATCCTCAGCCCAGCCGGTGCCTTTATTGCCGTTTGGCTCGCCGGGAATATATCGCGGTCCGACAACCATCGGAAAGACGAAGTCATATTTGCCTGCTTCATATTTCAGGATTTGCGTGTAGCTGATCTTGATTGTTACCTTTTCGCCCGGCATTATGTTCGCCACGGACTGAGTGAATATGTTGGGACGCTCCTGGTCTAGAAGACCGGCCACATGTCCCGCCTGCTTCGCGGCCTCATAGACCTCTTTGGCTTCTTCTCGCTTATAAATCTTGCCGGTAATCGTTCGTGATCCGACTTTCATCTCCATTCTATCGACGGCAGAATCGTCGGGCAGAGGAAATGTGTAGATCGCCTCGATATTGTCCTCAGTCGGGTTGTAGAACTCCTGAGTGACATTCACACGGGCGAAGAAACCAGATATCTGCGCATCGACATCGGTGTGTTTGAGCGGACATGCGCCTGCCGGTTTTCCATCCTTAGCGACAATTTGCAGCTCACCGGGCGTTTTGGGTGTCTGCATAGGGTCTGTTGATGCTACATTACTTTTCGGACCAGCCACGATGGTTCCTACAAGTAATTGCGCCATTATCGCGGCGGCAGTTATTATGGCTTTCATTTCGTATCCTCCAATTTCATTGCGTTACGTAGTATTTGACCCGCCCGGTCGGCTGCTCTTCAAATTTATTTTTTGAAGTTTTGACGGATGGTGCGGGTCAAATTATACTGGAGAGGGACGAAAGCCTGTGCTATCATAGTGCAATCAGGAGCAGGAGTCAGGCAATAATAAAGACCGATACTAAGCAATCGGACGCCGAAATTGTGGCGATGGTGAAATCCGGCGACACGGGCGCATATGGTGAGCTCGTGCAAAGGCATAAACACGCCATCTGCGGGATTGTATCGGGAATGATTTTCAATAGGGATGATATAGATGATCTCGTTCAGGACATTTTTGTTCAGACATACAAATCAATCGGCTCCTTTAGATGTGATTGCGCATTTTCAACTTGGATTTATAGGATTGCCGTGAACATGTCCATTAAGCATATAAAGAAATGTAAGCGCAGGCAGGCTGTATCTATCGATGACGCTGACACGGGGCTTGGCGACGTTCTGATGTCGCCCGATTCAAGCAGGCCGGATAATGTGGCCGAACACAATGCAAGGATACACGCGCTGCGCCAGGCCGTCGATATGCTGCCGGATAAGCACAGGACTATAGTCGTTTTGCGTTATTTCAGAGACCTGTCATGCGAAGATATTGCGAAAATACTGGATTGCTCTGTTGGGACTGTTTGGTCTAGACTTCATTATGCCTGTATAAAGCTGCAAAAACAGCTTGCCTGGTTTGCAGGTGAGGGATTGTAATCTCTCGGGAGCAGATAATGCTTTGTTTTAGATATAAAAAACTTCTGGTGCCGTATGCGGAGGGTATGCTCGACAAACAGACACACGAGCGTGTGAGGATGCACATTGAGCGATGCAAGCGATGTGCCGCGGAGCTTCATGCGATCGAATCGATGTCCAAGGCTCTCTGCCAGGCTGCACCGCAAGCGGAACCTGCCGATGATTTGTGGGCAAAAGTCAGTGCACGTATCGCTGATGAAAACACAGCTCCTGCGCGACGAGTGTGGATGCCTAAAACAGCGGCAGTAGGGCTTATCGCCGTATTGATAGTCGTGGGATATGCGATTATGCGGCCGGATGTCGATGTCACGCGGGTCGCGGAATCCAAGCACACTCGAATGTCGAAAGAAATATCGGTCCAGCCGGCGACCCCACAAAAACCTGCACTTGTTGCGCAGGCTGATCGGCCTTTAACAGGCAAATCGCTTGAAAAGACTAAGCAAGAGCGTCCGGTTTTGATGGCAAAACTGCCAAATGATAAGGCCACAATTCGCATCGGAGAAAGCGCGAGTGTTGAGCAAAAATTCGATCAGGCGAAGTCTTCAGATTTCCCTGTATCAACCGCGAGAGACGCTGTCGCTGCCGATACATCTTCGGAGGGCTTAATATCAGGTAGACTTAGTTCCCAAAAAGGTGGTGTACCGGAGTTAATTAGTTCGGAAACATCTATTGGTAAGGATAAATCGAATCACGCAGGCGTAGACTTGGCATGCAGCGATACTCGTCCGGCAGCTTTGGCTTTCGACACAGCGACTACAACGTTAGGAAAGACTCAATCTGCTCCAGTAAAAATGGAATCCGAACGCAGTCAATTGTCGGCATATAAAAGGGTTCAGGATTTCAAAGGGGTTGTGCAAACGGCGTCTGAATTGATCCGAACCGACCCCGCGAACGCTCCTTATTATTACACTGATCTTGGTTCGGCATATGCAGGTCTGGAGAGAGCAGCAGATGCGAGGAAGATGTATCGCTGTG
>DJHI01000319.1:6266-6524 GCA_002431715.1 Armatimonadetes bacterium UBA5829 | reverse complement strand
GCTGGATTATGGTAACTCAGAAACATGGCCTGTAACCGCAGTATCGATGAGAGATTCGGATCTGCTGCCTTGTCTTTACGCTGAATATTCGAGGAAATTCAGCAAAAAAAATGATTCCCGGATTGGGTGTATAGTCTTTGAGGTCCAGGTTGCTGCCGATGACAGATGCGGTATGCTCGACACTGCTCTTAAACTGCTGAAGATCGATCCTAATAATCCCAACTACTTACTAAAGCTGGGCGAGGCATACGAACGGCT
>DJHI01000319.1:0-6197 GCA_002431715.1 Armatimonadetes bacterium UBA5829 | reverse complement strand
AACTGGCTTCCGGTTCAGATTCGAAATACGCTTCTATCGCAAAGGGCAAAATAGCGGCTATGGAGAAATGAGCTAAGGGCGCTGATGTGAGCACGCCTCTCTTCAACCCTGATTTAGCATTGGAGGAGGCGTGCTCACTCAATAATACTTTCCGTTTTTCTTCAATTCAAAGGATCAAAGATACCACTCAATTAGTCCCACAAGCTTTCAAGATGGATAGTCTTACTGGTTGAGTTTACTTATCCGCTGCAGGCTGCTCGTCGATATTGAGTCGTTAGCCTGCTTCCGAGCATTCCAACAGATAGGTGTGCTAAAGAGGACACTTTCAGACCGGTCTCCGGTCACGGATAGACCTGTTGCATAGACCGTGCTATCTTTATTGCCTCTTGCTTATCCATGGAACTAGCACTCAGAGTAAAATAGACACCATCGGTCTCCCATAAGAGATCTACATATTGGAAAGGTTCATTGTGAATGATGATTTGTCCCTCGAATCCGTCCGATGTAATTTCCTCACTTTCCGATACTTGAGGCTGATCCACGCCCTCAGCCAGGATGATTGTGTCCCCCGTGTCGGGGTCAATATACACAATGTAGATATTGCTGTACACCCCTGCTGCCAACCGTGCAGAATGTCCGAGCGGAGTCTCGAACCGTTCCAAGAATTGTCCCACACGTGCAAACCTGTATCCCTCGGGGACATAGTCTGGCTCATATAGTCTATTCAGGCGAGCGCCGTTTTTTGCGCCCTGTTCTCCGAGCCGCATCAAATCGGCGGCCGCCTCATCAGGCTCTCTTAGCTGGTCTGCCAAACCGGGCGCATCGGCATCAGTGTTTAGAACCGGTCCTGGTGCAGTGCCGTACGTTCCTGGCGTGCGCGGCACCCTGACAATAAGAGCGTCAGAAGGCATTTGTGGCTCAAATATCTCATCGGAAATCGGCTTACCCACTTGCAGGCAGACAGCGTCATAACGAGTGCTAACCTCGCCATTTTTCTTTGCCACAGACTGCAGTATGAAGCCAGTCTCACAGTCTATACAGACCCTGGCATGGGTGCGATCGACGCTGAGCTCAATAACATCGCACTTGCGTCCGCTAACCCTTCGCGTACCAACATACCTGTAGCCTTTCGCTCTCCCGATGCTTGTGATCATATCTCGCGGTGTTTCAAAATGCATTGGAATGTCCCGCTGGGCGGATTTTGACATAGGACTCAAAAACACAGCATCCGATCCACTCACATATATCCACTGGCTTGAGCCTTTCACAATGCGCACAACATCCCGCCTGCTCGATCCCGACTCTGAAGCAGGAGATATCTCGTGCCGAACCATCTTCAGCTTGTCCGGAGACTGGTACCACAGTTCACAGTAACTCACGTGCTGTCCTCCAAAGGAGGTATCCTTGTATTTCACGTAGTATGAAGTCACGCCATCCAGTTTTGCCTCTGCTCTTGCTATGACCGCTGCTGCTGCGGTCACTGACTGTTGGCGCATCTGTGACAAGCCTATCATTACCATTACGAAAACGACTACTGCCCCAACGAGTGCCCACCTGCGACCGCTGTGATCTGTCACTTGCTGTTTGCTTGCAATGCGCTCATTGACCCTGCTGCGAATGTTGCTCTCTCTTGATGGTGTTGTCATACATAGCCCTCGTGCTTTCAGTATATTCGCCAGATGCGTTGTAGACTCCAGTAATTTCTTGCAGTCAGCACAGGAGTCGATGTGCGCTTGCATATGTCTGGTTGTCCGCTCGTCGAGTTCTCCGGCGAGAAAAGCCTCCAAATCTGCGCCGAATCGTTCACATCTCATCGCTCATGCACCTCCACTTCCAGATGACGTAATTTCCGCCTGAGCTTGGCAATAGCACTATGAATCCTTGCCTTGATTGTGCCCGTGGGACATTGAAAAACCTTTGCCATCTCACTGTATGACAGGCCCTGGACGTAATGAAGCTCCACTGCCGCACGCTCTGTTTCCGGGAGCAAACTGATTGCCCGCTCGATCTCAGTCAATGTCAGCCGGGTCATCGGATCCGGGACCTGCTCCGTCAGAGACAGTTCCTCTGTGTCGTCGAAAGAAGATACAGATGGTTGTCTGCTTCTTTGGCGAATATGATCACGACACTGGTTCATCGTGATAGCATATATCCATGTTCGGAGACTCGATTTTCCACGAAATCGCCCGAGTGACCGAAAGACCTGGACGAATACTTCCTGGGTCACATCATCGGCTGCTTCCTGACCGATGGTGCGAACAACTAGACTGCGCACACCGCGGATGTGCCGGTCGAACAAGGCATCAAACGCACTCCTGTCTCCACGTTTGAACCTTTCGACCAACTCAAGGTCCTGGTCTGTTTCTGACATGCTCGTATACCGAATCACTATTTTCGTCTCCCATGTATTTGTCGTCAGGGTGATACGAAAGTGTTGCCAAAATTTTGTTCTAGGACAATAGCTATGCAGATAGACTATTTAGTGGAATGCAGGGCATTATTGAGAAAGAGAACAGATTAAAAGCGTTTTGAGGTAACATATGCTTCCAACTCAGCCCAGAGGAGTTTGCCTGGATTCTGTCCGCAATAGGGCTGATGTGTGCAAATCACTGATAACGACTAGATTTTGAGTGAAATCTGGTGGGTCGGCTGGGATTCGAACCCAGGACTCTCGCCTTAAAAGGGCGATACTCTACCACTGAGTTACCGACCCGCTGTGGGTTTGTTGACGTAAGATTATACCATCATTGGAGGGACATGGTCAACACAGCAGAGGGGCTTGGAACAATGAATATTTGTGATTTATGGAGAAGTCCCTCCAGGTAGGATGCCTGGAGGGATTATTATTTGGAGCTTATTTACGTCCGAGAATGGAATCCATTGCACGGGAGGTGTTGTCGATTATAGCCTCGGGATAGTGCGTGTAGGCCGGAACCATTTCGGCTGTGACGAACCCATCGTAGCCGATCTCTTTGAATGCGCTCATGACTGCAGGCCAATTTACATTGCCGGACAGGAGGTCGACGAATCCGGCGCCGGTGCCGACCGCGCTGCGGAAGTCCTTGAAGTGGACTCTCTTGATCCTCTTGCCGAGTGACTTTATCCAGTGCTCTGGATAGCCATAGAGCAGAACATTGCCTACATCGAAGTATGAACCGACCCATTCGGAGTTGAACTGGTCGATAAAAGCTTTCATCTCAAACGGGCCTGTGAGAAACTTGTTCCATACGTTCTCGATGCCTATCTCAATCTTCAATGACTTCGCATGAGCTTCGAGTTTGCCTATGGCCTCGGTCGCTCTATCCCAAACGGTGTCGAACTCGACCACTTCAGATGCCGGATCAAAGAACACATCCACAGCGCCCGGAACGATCAGAACCGCGCCAGCATCCAGCCATGCAGCGACATCGAGGAGCTTTTTGCCGATCTCAAGCGCCTCGGCTCGGACCCTCGGGTCGCTCGCGGTGAGCGATTTGCCCCAGAAGAGACCGGTTGCAACTGAAGAAATCTTTACGCCTGCATCGGATGCGGCCTTTATGATCTCTTTTGCCTTGGCTTCGGTTGTCTGCATGCTGACGTCGCCCGTATCCGAAAGGCAGGGTTCAACCGACTCAAATCCGGCTTTTTTTGCCTCTTTGAAAGCCTCTGCAATCGGCTTAGTGCCTTCGAGACCACCTGCAAACGACCAATAACTAATACCTTTAATCATAATTTTTCTCCTAATCCACAATCCGTTGATCGGGATTAAAATCCCTTATATGTGGGGCCGGGATTCAAATCCCGGACCATCACTTTTTTCTATAGCTCCACAGTCTGTCCTGTTTCGGCTGACTTAGTGATTGCAAGACATATCTTTACAGCTTCGCGACCATCTTCAGGTGTGACGACTGTCGGCTTTTTGCCTTCCTTTAGACAGCCTACGAAGTATTTGATCTCATTATAGTAGCCGCCGAGAGAAGACAGGTTGCCTGACGTCTCTGTTGACTCGCCGATTTCAGGAGATGGGAGCTCGGGAGCATACGGCTCACCCTCGTTCGGATAGACCATCAAAGACGGGTCGGCTCCGCTGTCGAGCTTGATCGAAGCCTTTTCGCAGGCGATAACCATTGACATATTGAAAGGATAGGTCTCAGACATAATCAGTGAACCCTCAGCGTAGCTGTTGGCGCCGGAGGAGTGTCCCCAGCCCAAAGCCTGCACTGCGTCGAGTCCGCCGCCGGGGCCCTTGGTTCCCTGAGCCTGGACTTTCTTCGGTGCACCGAGCAGATAGGCGATGTAATCCTGATCGTGGACATGCAAATCCATAACGCCGCCGCCGCTTCTCTTGGGGTCCCAGAGCCACTTTTCCCACGCCCAGTTTGCAGGTGGGCTGAGTCTGCGAGCGCTGAGCCACTGAACCTTGCCGAGCTTGCCGGAATCGATGAGCTCCTTGACGACCTGATACTCCGGCCAGAAACGTATGACCTGCGCAACCATCATCGTGACGCCGTTCTTGTTGACTGCATCTATCATCTTGTCGCACTCTTCGACGCTCATCGCCATCGGCTTCTCGCATAAGATATGCTTGCCAGCATTGGCAGCTGCAACTACATGCTCGGCATGAAGATATGTCGGTGTGCAGATATCGACCATGTCGATATCTGCCGATTTCAGCATTTCTTCGACACTTGCATAGACTTCGCAGTTATACTTCTCTTTCGCCTCGTCTCTCTTTGCCGGGTCAACATCGGCAACAGCCACAATCTTGCTTTCGCCTGCAGCAGCATGGCACTGGCTATGCATATGGCCCATAAAGCCGTAACCCACCAGACCTACCTTAATCATAAAATCGCTCCTTGCATTTATTGTTTAATAATAGAGGGTTATCTACTCCGACAACCTCGCTATTTTTACCACTTTGGCGGGCTGTCTGTCAATCTTGGAAAATCAAAAAAGACTAAAGGTAAGGGTCAGGATTCGGAAATCCTGACCCAGNNTTCCGATATCTTTCGAGTGAGGTAATGGAGGATACCATGCGCATCGAGCGCTCGGACCTCTATCACGCTCTCATGATCCGAAAGGTTATCCAGAACATTCACATTCAGACCGTCGTTCTTTTCAAACTTTTTCTTGCCGTTACGTGCGATAAGCTCGTCAATGGTCGCCTGGCCTGAGAGAACCGCAGTCAATTCGCCCTCAAGCTGCCATTTCTTCATCTCAGTGAGCTGACGGCCCTCGAAGTCAATAAACAGGATATCTATCGCGATATTATCAGTAGAATGGCGAGTGAATATTTGAGCGGCGTGTATATCGATACTCAGTGCGTTCAGCGTGCCTGCTATCTCGCTCAAAAGTCCTTTTTTATCTTTCGCGACCACAGTCAGCAAAGTAAACTGCCCTGCCCTATCGTCTTTGATCTCGACTACCGGAGAGCCTTTTCTAACACTTCTGACATAGCCTATATGAGCCGCAAGCTCATCGGGCGGTGTATTAAGTAGGTAGCTCGCCGGCATGGATGCGCAGTGCTCATCGACTTCATCCGGTGGAATATTTGCAAGGCAGAGTTCCCGTTTGACCCTTCTGCGGTGCCTGTCTATATCGGGCCCCTGAGATTCGGGAGACCTGATAGCCGCAAGCGCTCTATCGTGAAGCTCCATCAGGAATCTTATCTGGACTTTGCTCCAGTTTGCTGTCCCGACAGCTCGATAATCGGCAACAGTAAGCAAGAACAGCATATCAAGGAGCGCAGGGTCTTTAACAACCGAGACAAAATCCTTGATAGTGCGTTTTTGATGGAGATCGCGAAGGCGGGCCGTCTCGCTCATTCGAAGATGATGGCGAACAAGAAACTCGACACGTGCTCGTGATTCATCGGACATACCAAGCACTGCAGCCGCTTTACCGGCCATCGATGCGCCTACACGAGCATGGTCGCGTTTGGAATCAAGCTTACCCAGATCGTGGAGCAAGGCGGCCATATACAGAACATCCAGCTTCTGGACTCGTGAAAATACATCGGTAAAGAGATCGTCATCACTGGCAAATAATGCATCCAACTGCTCGACGGTTCGCAGGCTGTGCTCGCCTACCGTATACTTGTGCGCGGCATCGCCCGGAACCGAAGTCATCAGTTTTTTGAAAGCAGGTACAATGGCCTCCAACACGCCAAGATCAGCCATCGAGCGAATAACCGCACCCGCTCCCGGCTTCGATATGAT
>DJHI01000037.1:21017-21165 GCA_002431715.1 Armatimonadetes bacterium UBA5829 | reverse complement strand
ACGGCTTGTCCATCTATCTTTTCCCCTTGTTTTACAAGTTTGATGGTACCATAGAGCGGGATTTGAGTCAATCTGGAAAGCGGGAACTAGAAGCTAGAGGTTGCAGATTAGAGGTCGTTTGGGTTATTTCGGGACACCCTTGTCCCGA
>DJHI01000037.1:20534-20937 GCA_002431715.1 Armatimonadetes bacterium UBA5829 | reverse complement strand
TTGAGAGGCTGATAATAATCGGCCTGCCGTGCGGGCATACGAAAGGGTTGTCTGTTTTCATAAGGTCATCGATAAGGCGTTCCATCTCCTGCATAGACAGAGGCTCACCTGCTTTAATCGCCATTTTACATGATGCCGTAATGAGAACCTGATCCGGGCGAACAAGCAGGTGCTTTGATATACTCTGATCGACAAGCTCCGCAATCATATCGCGCAGAGTGCTTTCGGCTTCTTCTAGCTTAACGGTCGCAGGCGCGCCGCGCATTACAAAAGTATTCTGGCCGAAAAGCTCAAGCTCATACCCGGCTTTTCTCATCTCCTCAAGCCTTTGGGAGACAATCGCGCTCTCTTTCGTGCTCAAGGAAAGAGTGATCGGAACGACCAGCCCCTGTATTGCGATGCC
>DJHI01000037.1:8772-20508 GCA_002431715.1 Armatimonadetes bacterium UBA5829 | reverse complement strand
ATGCCGTATTCCTCGCGAGACTTCATCATCCGGTCAAAAAGGACTCGCTCGTGCGCCACATGTTGATCGATAATCAGAACACCATCATCACACTGTGCAATTATGTATAAGTTTCTGGCTTGTCCTATAACTTTCACGCCTCGCAGAGCCACCGCTCTGGCAGGTTCGAAATCCGCCTCGGGAATCGGAGAGTCCTCGACCGGCACTCCCTCACCCTTGGGCCAGACAAATGGGTCTTCACCTGCAGGCTCCGATACGGCAGCCTCGCGCCGGTCAGCGAGAGCCTGCTTGAAAGCCGTAAGGTCGGTTTCAGACGGCCCAATCAGATTCCCCTGGTGATATTGGGGCTCATCCGGTCGATGATGCAGATCAGGAACAGGACGATGCTGCTGCAGATTATGACTCGTNNCGTGCTGTCCAGCATAGGAGCCGCCGCGCCCGCCATTAAGGCTTCATTAACGGCTCTATGGACTGCGCTATGCACTTCATTTTCGCTCGAAAACTTTACCTCGGTCTTGGTGGGATGCACATTTACATCTACAAGCTCAGGCACAAGATTAATAAACAGAATCGCTACGGGATATCGCCCAGGTTGAAGCAGACCTCTATACGCCTGATCGAGAGCGTGAGTGATCGTACGGCTCTTTATCGGCCTGCCATTAACAAAGAATACCTGATCGCGCCGATTGACCTTTGTAAGCTGTGGATTCGATACAAAGCCCTCCACATTCATCACCGGGGTCTCAAACTTAACCGAAGCAAGCTGCCTTGCGGTATCCTTGCCCATAACCTGAGTTATGCTGTTAAGCGGAATTCCTGTTCCCGGCGAGAGCAAAACATCCCTGCCATTGTGAGTAAGTCTAAAGTGGATCGATGGATACGCCATCGCAAACCAGCCGACTATCTCAGTTATGTGGGATAATTCTGTTTGAGAAGTCTTCAAAAACTTTAACCGCGCCGGTGTGTTGAAGAAGAGTTTTTTGACTGATATCGTAGTTCCATTAGGAGCGCCGACTGTTTCAAGATTATTTATTGTCCCCGCTTCGACTTCGAGCCTTACGCCATCTGCTGACTCATGCTTGGTAATCATCTCGATAATCGAAACAGACGCTATAGATGGCAACGCCTCACCTCTAAAACCTAGGGTGCTGATAGACTCCAAATCCTCCGCATCACGTATTTTCGACGTAGCATGCCTCTGAAGCGAGAGCACGGCATCGTCACGAATCATCCCGCAACCGTTATCGACTATCTTGATAAGCTCTTTTCCGCCCTCTTCGAGAGCAACGCTTATCTGAGTTGCCCCCGCATCAATTGCATTTTCGACAAGCTCCTTTACCACCGAAGCCGGGCGTTCGACAACCTCGCCCGCCGCTATCCGGTTCGCGGTGTGCTCATCGAGAAGAGTTATTTTATTTTGAGATACTACATCACTCACGATTTTTTCCTAATCGCGAAAACACGAAAGAGCGAAAACACGAAATTTACTTTTTAATTTCCGATAATGTTTCGCAGCC
Source organism: Armatimonadetes bacterium UBA5829 (assembly GCA_002431715.1). GTDB lineage: Bacteria > Armatimonadota > UBA5829 > UBA5829 > UBA5829 > UBA5829. Next base: position 18,991 of record DJHI01000037.1, on the reverse strand, counting down.
TGTCNNCAAATACTAATGCACTTTCCTGGCTACGACCGCAAACGCCGGAAAATACCTGAGATTTTGTCGCTCTATTGGCACTCTGCCCTCTATGCTCAACTTCTTTCCAAGGAGTCGATATCAGCATGTTGTATGTGCAATAGATTGGCTGAAATTTTCTCTACATCCCAGTTCCACCACTGCAGCTTGAGCAGCCTCTGTATGATAGAATCTTCAAAGCGAGATCGAATAAGCTTGGCTGGTATTCCTCCAACAATTGCATATGGAGGAACATCCTTTGTAACCAAAGCTCTGGTTCCAATTATTGCTCCATCGCCTATGGCCACTCCTGCCATAATCGCAGCTTCATACCCGATCCACACATCATTTCCAATGGCAATATCGCCTTTATTGTCCCATGCATCTGTTACATTGAACTTCTCGTTCCATTCATCTCTGAAAATCGGAAACGGATAAGTCGAGAGCGAATTCAATGTATGGTTCGCTGAATTGAATATAAACTTTGCACCACAAGCAATAGAACAAAACTTGCCTATTATCAGTTTGTCATTGTTAACAGGATAATGATATAAGACATTTCGACTTTGAAAATCAAGGCAGTGCTCAGGGTCATTATAAAAAGTAAAATCACCAACTTTTATGTTGGGATTAGTGATCACATTCTTGAGATAGCATGTGCTCTTGTCGTTTGGCCTCGGATAAACCAGCTCTGGGTTAGGATATGATCGGTCAACTTTTTCTTCATTCATTTCTGATTACTCATTTCTCTATATGAATTGCACTATATATTGGAGCGCCATATTCATATAGAGCTGGGTCTACCGGTTGAGAAACTCTGCTATGCTAAAAAGCGGATTCCCCGTCTCTCGGAATGAAAGCCACACTACCTAATTCAGAATTCAGCGCACTCTTACGCTTTCCAAAAATTAGTCACCCTTCTCTGAGGCACACCGTCTATGAACTCATCGGGGCCTATGTCGGCGAGATAATAGTATGCAATGCTCCTATACGCTGCAGTGCAGTTGTTGCTCGAACCGTGCTCCAAGGTGAATCTGATCTTATTGGAAAATGGAATGCAGTCGGAGATATGGAACCTGTAGCCCATCATGACTCCGTTCTCATACTTGCCGCCGGATATCTTATCGAATACTTTGTGGAAACCCCATGCATCGTTCACGTAATCCTCGTTGCCCGTGCCCCACATAGTCCGTGCCGGGTCGTCATCGACAAACACCGCTTCGTCAGATTCGCACATAGCCCTCTCGAAAGGAGTCTCTGACATATCGGCGATAAAAGAGCACCCTATAAAGTGCCCTCTGCCCCAGGCCTTCAGGACTGGGTAACTGTTGTTCTCGTCCGATACCAGATACATAACCTTGTCCCTATAATTACCGAGGTCATGGCCGTATGTCGAATCTTCCGCATGGTAGAGAGCGTGGAAATAGCCCATGTTTTCATCGAACGATTCCAGCTTCCTGTAGCCGATTTCATACTTAATCCCACTCAGAGGCAGGCAGGAGTTGTTTATAATCTCCAGCAACGCACGCTCTTTCACAGGCATCGGGAAACGGCACGAATATTTATTTCCCGACTTGTTAATGAGGACCGTATTTGTATCGTCTTTTGTGCCATAATCCAGGAAAAACGCAGCCAGAGGCGATTTTATGGAGGCTTTCCTGGTCTGCCTCGNNTCGGACCTGGAACCTCCGCATTTCCGTCCCAATAACCTCGAAGCAGCAGGCTTTCCATAATATGCCTGACCTGAAGGCCATCATCAGGGTAATCGACTTCAAAACTGAGGTAATCGATCTCCAACTGCCCATTCTTGTCAAAAACAGCCTTTCGCTCTCCAGGTGCAAGCGATATCGTCCCCTGTTCGAAAATGAGCGACTTGTCCAGGTTGTTTTTATCCCAGACGAAGCTGCATTTCACCGAATCAAGATTATCAATATCGTTCGAATCGAAACTCGAAACACTCTCACACTCATCAAACAGATGATAGTTGATCTGATAATAAAGCCCTGGGTTAGGAGTGACTGTGATCCTGATACGGGATTTGAACGAAATAGGACAGTATGACGTGCGACCAAAAGCGGTATTCGGAACAGCACCCTTTATTGAAGCCCCCATACCACTTCCATTGCCATAGGCAAGCGGCAGCCTTGCAAGGAACCCATTGAAATCTTCATTGACCTGCGGTTTTTCGCTTCCATCCAGATAAATCTTGATCGTCCCTTCGGGGTTTGCCGACCATATGCGGGTAATCACCCCCGGGCCATCGACATCGAGCATTACAGCTTCATCTCGCTCTACAAACTCATAGTTGCCGAAATCGAAATTCCCGCCCGCCTTGTCAAAACTGCTCGCCATATACGAGCGAAATGGCTTCAATTTGGGCAAATTTTCTATCGAAAAAGCACTGATTGCGAAATTATCCTGCATATCGTCCTTCCTACTCAAATATTAAGAGCAGATTCAGTATCGGTGTTTCGGTGTTTCGGGACTTCAGNNAAAAGCAGATTCCTCGCATTCGCTCGGAATGACAGTTATTGAAACGCTTAAATGTTATTTGATTTAATATCTCTCAATGAGAGGCTGCGCCCTCACCCCAACCCTCTCCCCCGGGAGAGGGAGCACGTTTACTTTCCACTTTCCACTTTCGGCTTTCGGCTTTCCGCTCTCTGCTCTCCACTTCTCCACTCTCAGCTTCCCTTCGTTACCTGCTTTTGAAGCTCGTAGAGTTTGTTCATGGCCTCGATTGGAGACATGGTGGCGACGTCGAGTTTTTCAATCTCCTCAATTACCGGATGTTTCTCGTTTTCAAAGAGCGTTAACTGAAATGTCTCTCTTTTTTCGCTGACTTTCGCGCCTTTTCTGAGGCCTTTTGAACCGTTTCCGTTCGATTCCAACTCTTTTAGTATCTCTTTTGCACGCTCAATAGCGTCGTTTGGGAGCCCTGCAAGGCGCGCAACCTCGATTCCATAGCTCCTATCTGTCCCTCCGGGCATAATCTTTCTTAGCCACACGATCCGGTCTTTTTCCTCTCGCACGGCTATTCTATAGTTCTTAACTCCCGTGAGCTGCTTTTCGAGATCATTCAGGTGGTGATAATGGGTCGCGAATAGAGTTTTTGCGCCAAGTTTGTTTATCTCTTCGGCAACCGCCCACGCAATCGAGAGGCCGTCGTAGGTGGATGTCCCCCGCCCTATCTCGTCGAGAACGATCAGTGACCTTCGAGTTGCGTTATTGAGAATATTTGCGGTCTCGTTCATTTCAACCATGAAGGTCGATTGGCCGCTGGCAAGTTCGTCATGCGCACCGACGCGAGTAAAAATACGGTCGACCACGCCTATTGTCGCCTCATCCGCAGGGACAAAACTGCCCATTTGAGCAAGGAGCACGATCAGCGCGACCTGCCGCAGGTAGGTGGATTTTCCGGCCATGTTTGGGCCGGTTATAACCAAAAGCTGATCATTTTCGCAGTTAACCAGCGTATCGTTGGGAACGAACCGCTCCTCTATAAAGTGCTCGACAACAGGATGGCGGCCATTCTTAATCCTCAATTCTTCATCTTCCGTAACAGTGGGCTTTACAAATCCTTTGATCGAGGCTATTTCAGCCAGAGATGCCAACACATCGATCTCGGCGACCGCGCGCGCGACTTTTGCGACCTTTAAAGCTTCGTCGGCAACCGAATTTCTCACCTCACAAAAGACTTTATACTCGAGATCCGCGGCTTTTTCATCCGCACCCAGAACCTTGGCTTCCATTTCCTTCAGGCCGGGTGTGATAAAGCGCTCGGAGTTGGTTGTGGTCTGCTTACGGATGTAGTCTTCAGGCACGAGGTGCAGGTTCGGCTTTGTAACCTCAAGATAATAGCCGAAAACCGAGTTGTAGCCGACCTTGAGGTTCTTAATACCTGTTCGCTCGCGCTCATCGTTTTCAAGACCCGCTATCCAGCTCTTGCCGTCACGAGAGGCGCTTCGGAGTTCGTCCAAATCCGAATTATAGCCCTCGGCGATGATGCCGCCATCTTTTATCTGTATTGGCGGATCGGATGCGATGGCTTTATCTATCAGTGCAACCAGAGGATCGAGGAACTCAATGGCTGCTGAAAGAGTCTTCAGCCGCTGGGTAGTCACATTTCGCAGCGCGCCGACAAGCTGTGGAAGCTGCTTAAGTGACTGAGCGAGGCCGACCAGGTCGCGCGCGTTTGCGCTCTCCGCGACAATCCTCGCCATAAGGCGCTCGAGATCCTGCACACCTCCGAGAATCTCACGCACCTCGCCGCGCATCAGAGCGTCACTGTAAAACTCCTCCACGCTGTCCAGGCGCTTATTGATCTCTTTGACATCTAGAAGAGGCTGATCGAGCCATTTTCTTAGAGCACGGCCGCCCATCGCCGTGCGGGTCTTGTCTATGATCGAAAGCAGGCTCGCACCTCGAGTATCAGCGGACATCGAATGAGTGAGTTCGAGATTACGGCGCGCGGCTGCATCCAAAACCATAAACCCGCTGGTTGAGTATGTGCTCATTGTGGAGACCGACTGCAGGGCATTGGCATTGGTCTTTTTTAGATAATCCAATATCATCGCGGCTGATTCGAGCCCCACGCTCATATCCTCCGCGCCGAAACCTCGCAGTGAATCCGTATGGAAATGCTCAGTCAGCATATCCTTTGCATTCTTACGATAGATAGAGTCGTCTTCATAACGGGTCACGGCAGCGCCGGTCGCTTTTTTGATAGGCTCGGATAGATCGAGCTCGATCTCTTTGAGCAGCACCTCCGCCGGAGATAGTCGGCCAAGCTCTTCTACTAGCTTTTGCGAGCCGTGTTTTGCGTCTATTTCGGTTACCGCGAACTCGCCTGTGGAGATATCGACAACCGCCACCCCGTATATATCCGGTTCGCTTGCCACCGCCAGCAGATAATTATTTGCTTTGGCATCGAGCATGCCATCTTCGAGGACTGTGCCGGGAGTTACAACACGCGTCACCCCGCGTTTAACTATCTTCTTGGTCTTCTTGGGGTCTTCGAGTTGGTCGCAGATAGCAACCCTGTAGCCTTTGGAGATCAACCTTGCGACGTATCGCTCGACCGCGTGGTGAGGAAAACCGCACATGGGAACATCGGCTGCATAGCCCTGAGAGCGGCTTGTGAGCACTATTTCAAGTTCGCGGCTGGCGACTGCGGCATCATCGCCGAACATCTCGTAAAAGTCGCCGAGGCGGAACATCAGTATTACATCGGGATACTGCTCCTTGATGGCCTCATACTGCGCCACCATTGGAGTGACTTTTTTGACTTGCATCTTTTCTCCAAAAAACAGTTGAGAGCGGAGAGTGGAGGGCAGAGAGCCCGGAACCATTACCGCTACGTTTTTATAATTTTATCAGTGTGGCGGAATGCGACATCCGATCCGCCCTGATTAAGCTTCTCGCACTCGCTGAAGCATCCAGCATACGAATGGGTTGATTGCAGTCACTATTGTTTCCGGCGGTATGCGGACTTCCTGTGGGGCATTGGAAACCTGCTCCGTCAGGTCGAAAACCTTTTTCCACTCGGGATACAGTTCCCTGAGCCCTGCAAGCACATCACTCTGTCTGAACGATGTAAATCCGCTATCGAGCATCAGCAGATAAGCCCCCTCAAGCAGGACAAAATAACGTGCAATCTTCCTTGAAGCCAGGAACGGGTCGTCTGGAGTCTTGAAGAGCTTCTCCGGAATATTGCCCTCTAAAGCGGCCTTCCACATCGCCTCGGTCCATGGAATGCGTGACTTCAATAACTCGATAGTCGGCGGCAGTGTTTCGATTCCCTCTGCCTCCAGTTCCGAAATAATATCCACACCGTATAACTTGATCGAGTTATATTTTATAATAAAGCGCCAGCTATCTTGTTTTTTAAGATGTTCAACCGGAAAGATTCCTAAGCCGAATTCCGAAACTACCGGATAAGCGCGCTCCAGCAACTGCTTTGTCTCTGCCTGCCATTGCATGTCGGCATCGGTCGGTTCATCACTTATAAAAGCAAACCAGTCCACATCCGATATTCTGGCCAGAGCCTCATTAAACGCAACGCTTCCGCCCAAAACAACTGTTTTCAATTGGCCACCGAAACGAGAAAGACATAATTCAAGAGCATGCTCTATCGCCGGTCGAAACTCATCTTGCATTATGTAACCCATAGTTTCTGTGCAAAAGCAATAAGAAAATCACCATCAATAATAATCTATATAATCGCAAATGCGCGAAATTTTCCGGGATCAGGATTCGAAAATCGCCACTGAGATAGCACACGATACACGATCAAACGATCAACGATCAGACCAGCTCTCCCACATATCCGTATAAATGCCCTTCGGTTGCCTGGACATTGACTAATTTGCCGACAAGGCCGGCGTCACCTTTGAAATTCACTGTTTTATTTTGCCTTGTAAGGCCGGTCACTCGGTTTTTATCTTTTGAACTAACGCCTTCGACCAACACCTCATATACGTTGCCTACCTGGCTTTTATTGATCTCGCATGTGATCCTGTTTTGAACCTCTATGAGTCTTGCAAGGCGAGCGTTCTTTACTTTCTTTGTTAGCTGACCGTCGAGTTTTTCCGCGGCTGTATTCGGGATGACATTATAGGCGAACATAAATGCCGCATCGAACCTGACCTCCTCGGCAAGACGCATAGTATTCTCGAACTGCTCGTCTGTTTCACCAGGAAAGCCTACCAGGAAATCGGTGGTAATTGCAATATCCGGCACGGCTTTTCTTAGAGCCGCCACGCGCTCCCTAAAGTGGCTGGATGTATATTTGCGGTTCATTCGGCGCAGAACTTCGTCATCGCCCGACTGCACGGCGAGGTGGATATGTTCGCAGACATTAGGTAGGTCGCGCATGGCTTCGATCAGGCGGTCAGAAAGGTCTTTGGGATGAGATGTCGTGAACCTGATTCGCTCGATACCGGGAACGGCGCTCACAGCGCGAAGAAGATCGGCAAAATCAGCGCTGCAGGAAGTTAGATTCCCCCTCACCCCAACCCTCTCCCGCAAGGGGAGAGTGAGCTTTTGTATCCCTTTAAGGTTTTATACTTCTTTTATACCTCCAAGTATCTTACCTGGAGGGTTTCTTCTAATATACACACTCCTTACATGCATCGGCAAACGCCTTGAGATTAGCAGGGTCGCCGAAGAAGAAGTGATCCGATGGCGCTATTATATAGCCTGCATGGTTTTTGGTTGCTTCAAAGCATTCCAACACAAGCTTGCGGGCTGTTTCGGGTGTGCCTTTTTCAAATCCCGCATTCTGATCAAATCCGCCTATGAAGAAAAGCTTATCTCCCACTCTGCGGGATGCTTCCGCCAGGTCGCAGTCGCCGCCCATCGACGGCGGCGTCATTGTCTCCAGCCCGTCCGCACCATTTTCGACAACCATATCCAGCATCTTCATCAGCCCGCCGCACAGGTGATAAACCACTTTCAGTCCAACAGAATGAAACGCCTCCGCCTGCTGTTTATCGTAAGGCAGGCAGAATTCTTTGAACATCGCGGGGCTTATTACTGTGTTTGATCCCGCGCCTCCGCCGGTCTCGACCATATCCGCGGGGATGCCTTTCCAGAGTTCGGTCACACGCAGAGTCTTTTTGAGTATCTCGTCAAGCACATGGTGGAGATAATCGGGGTTGTCCATAGCCATCATGATGGCCTCTTCGGTGCCGATCATAGTGCAAAAACTCTGCCACGGGCTGCCCTGACCGGGGCTGAACGCACCGCAGCGTATTATCCCTTTGTCTCCGAGCTTGTCTCTGGTCTCTCGAAGCCATGTGAAATCGGCTGAAATGGGGACGGGATAATGCTTGTTCCAAATCTCAAAGTCGGCCTCGGTCTTGACTAAATGCTCAGTCTCCCAACCGGTAAACTTATTGTTTGCGCCTTTGTGGTGAAGTGTACCGCTTGGAGTTGTGATAGTCTCTTCCCAAAGGTTATCGCCGTGTTCATTAGCACCAAGGTCGACAAAATCCTTCTGCCAGTTTGCGCAATCCTTTTCGTCGTACTCATGATATGGGCCGCCATAGATGGCATAGTCCATATCAAACATTTCATATGCCTGATACCAATCGATTCCATTGAGGTAGNNAGATAATACTGCATCCAACCATGCACCTGGCAGGGCAATCGATCCGGCCGCCCGTTTTCCAGGGCGATCATCATTCGCTCTCTTGAAGTCATCATTACTTGCGTTCGGGGAATTTCCCGTCCTTTACCTCATTACTATACTCAGTAAACGCTTTAAGCATTGTCTGCCAAAGATCGGCGTACTGCTTAACGAACGATGGCTTGAATTTATCGAACAGACTCAATAAATCATGCGTGACCAGCACCTGACCGTCGCAGTCCGGCCCCGCTCCTATGCCGATCGTCGGCACTTCGAGGCTCTCCGATATCTCTTTTGCCAGCGCATCAGGGATAGCTTCCAGCACCATTGCGGAAACACCTGCGTCCTGCAGCAAAAGTGCGTCTTTTTTTAGTTTTTCTGCACCCGCTACATCCTTTCCGACCCTTTTTCTCAGCCCACCGAGCACATTGACGGACTGCGGAACCAGTCCCAGATGTCCGATCACAGGGATTCCGGCGTTGATAATCCGGCGGATTGTGGGAACCATATGCTCTCCGCCTTCGAGTTTCACAGCTTCGGCGTTGCCTTCCTGCACAAGACGACCCGCATTTCTAACGGCCTCCTCCTCACTTATCTGATATGAAAGGAAAGGCATATCGCAGGCCAGCAGCGCACGGGTTACTCCACGAGATACGGCAGCGCAGTGCCGGATCATATCTTCCATCGTGACCTTAAGCTCATTATCCAGGCCCAAAACCACTCTCCCAAGGCTGTCGCCGACCAGCGCCACATCAAGTTCGGCCTCGTCGAGTATCTTCCCCATAGCGTAATCATATGCGGTCAGAACCGATATTTTTTCACCTCGGGCCTTCATTTCGGCCAGCCCGGGAGCCGTTACTTTTTTCTTGTCCATCAAAATACCTCTTGCAGTAAAACTCTCTCTCCCTTTGGCGGGAGAGGATTGGAGTGAGGGGGATCATCCACTCAGCGGTCTGAAAGACGAGCCTATATACCACCCTATCAGCATCGAGAGGAACGATATATTCCCTCCGAAAAGCAGAACCTGCCTCATTGCGTCCTCGCGATATGTCAGGCTCGACAGCAGCACCACACCCAATACACACACAAATGTAATCAGCACCGACTTGGATATGTTCCACTGGATCAAGCTCGCTACCAGGTAAAAGACAGCCGCTCCCCAAAAGAAAAATCCCGAACCCAGCAGCAAAAACAAGCCCGTAGGTATCGCTAGCCACCCGCTGGATGTGTCGAATACCAATTCTTGATCCGGATGCCTCACGAGGCCGTTTATCGATATCAAAATGCCGATTACGACCGAGCTTGTCGCCACGAATATAATGAAATTCCAGCTCCAAAGCCCAACCTGCGGCACGTTTTCCTTTAGCCATGAAATCGGCTGACCCGGCCAGACCCCAATCATTATAATCAAAAAAACCGCGACTGCCCACCATATCATCGTAAGCGCGGCAAGTCTGGTCTGAGGCGTTTGAGGATGTGCGGCGCGTGCAGTCTTGTTCACTTGCCCTGTTACAAGGTTCATGAGTTTTTTTTCGATCTCTTGATCCTTCGGGTTATATTGCAGGGCATAGCTGTAAGACCTGATGGCATTTCCGGTCTTTCCCAGGGCACGATAAGCGTCGCCCATGATGGCGTGCGCACGTGCATTTCGAGGATCGAGTTTGAGAGCATGCTTGCAATGAGTTATTGCTTCATCGAATTTGCGCTGAACGAATGCAAACTGAGCATCGCGAATGCAGCCTGGGATATCTCCCACCTGCCACGATTGACTGTGCTGTGAAGCGCCGGCCTCATTTTTTGTCGATACCCCTGCGGCAGTTTTCGGTATTTGGGAATTCAATCTGTTATCGTAATCCCGGCGAGTTACGGGGTCGGTGAGAGTGTCGTAGGCCTCTTGGATTTGTATGAAGAGCCTATGAGCCATCATCTTATCTTCAGCGACATCGGGATGGTACTTGCGCACTAGCTGTTTATATCGCCTCTTTATTTGAAGCAGAGTCGCATCGCGCGGCAGACCCAGTATCTCATAATAAGTGCGTGAAGTTTTCATTAGAGGTTAGGCCCTATAGT
>DJHI01000037.1:8022-8738 GCA_002431715.1 Armatimonadetes bacterium UBA5829 | reverse complement strand
GCTATAATCATCATAATCACAAAAAGCATCACCGGAAGCTTTTTGAGTGTTGTATTAGCTTCATCTTCCATATAGTCCGCGACCTTGTTGAGTGTAAGGTCATAACTGCCGGATTTTTCGCCGACATAAAGCATATCTACAACCGCCGGCAGCAGCATCTTGGTCTTACCAAGAGAATCAGTCAGCGACTCCCCATTGTTTATAGCCGGTATTGTCTGCTTCAGACTATGCCCGATTGCAATGTTAGCGCAAGCATCTGCCGATATCGAGACAGCCTGTGCTATCGGCACTCCTGATGAATATAAAAGCGCAAGCACACTTGAAAAACGCGCCATTGCTATCTTTCTTGCCACAGTGCCCAGTATGGGTGGTTGTATTTTGACTAAGTCCCACATAAACCTGACTGCTGAAAACTGGAATAACAGCTTGAATGCTATTATCATAATGATCAGCGGAACTCCGAACATCTTGAACTCTCCATACAAGACTTTAAGACACGCCTGAAAGCCGTCTAAAACCAACACAATAATAGCCGGTTCGACGGCAATGAATAATAGTATCAGCATCGGGTATAGGATCGCTGTGGTAATCTTTCGCCTGAGGCCGATTTCAAATTCAAGATGAGAGGCGATTTTATTAGCCATCTGTTCAAGAAGGCCGCTCTGCTCCCCTGCGCGAATCAGCGATACTTGCAGTGGGGCAAAGACCCTCGGGTG
>DJHI01000037.1:3456-7959 GCA_002431715.1 Armatimonadetes bacterium UBA5829 | reverse complement strand
GAAAGCCGGCCGCCGGTCTGCACTCTGGAGTGCATTTGCCTGACGATCCGCCCTATAGGGCCGCGAGCTCGCTCAGAGACTGATCTGAGAGCCTCAGAGAGGCTCATTCCCGCGCCGAGCATAGTCGCCAACTGCCTGTAGAAAAACAGCAGAGCTTTGATGCTGATACCGGTCCAAATCGGGTGAATGATATACCGCGCAAATGCGCTGCTCGCCAGCGCATCGCTTGAGATGTTGATCTCATGAACAAGCCGGATATCCATAGGATATCCACCTGCCTCGCGAATCATTGAGGCGGCATGCCGCTCATCCTTTGCTTCAAGCGTGCCGGTTCGTGTGTTACCCGCTCTGTCTTTGACTCTGTAACTATACGTCGCCAACTGGTTTTCCTTACATATTTAGAAATGGTAATAGGTAGTCTCTATATCCTGCCGCCATAAAATAGAAGGCAAGCACAGTTAAAACTGCCTGCAAGATCATTAACAGCATTATCGACCAGAACTTGCCGACCGTCTTCTGAGTAGAAGCCCTATCCGCATAATATTCCGATACTTTAAGCATGGCCTCGGGCAAACTTCCGCTCTTTTCTCCGGCGGCAACCATTCCTATGTCGTCCATCTCGAAAACACCCGATTGATCCAGTAAAGCAACAACACCTGAATTTGCCGGAGCCATCTGCCGAGCGGTTTTTAGTTTTCTGGCAATTTCATTGTTTCTAGGAGTCAGGCAAGCTGCATCCCAGGCCGCGTCTGAACTCAAACCCGCGGACATCAACGCGTCCATGACGTGGAAAAAGCGTGAAATGGCGGCGAATCTATGCACTTTTCCCCAAATCGGCGCTTTTAGAATTGCAATATCCAATCCATGCCTGACTGCTGGGATGCGCTTGGTGTAGCCCCACACTTCCCATGCAATGAACAAACCGATTATTACCGGAATTATACTCTTGAATCCCTGGGTGAAATATTGCTGAACCGCTGGCAGACCCTTTCCGGCTACCGCGGTAAGCATCGTATTGAGGTTGAGAAACGGCGCCTGAATGATGAAGAGTATAAGCGTCAGTTTTGTAATTCCCCAGCCGATTCTGCCGTATCTTGTGTCTTTTGCCTCCTGCTCGAAGTCCGAGGCGACCTCATCCAGCGCTATCTCAAGTTTACCCGCAAGTTCACCTGCCCAGATCGAGGCAACGGCGTGCACCGGAAAGAGCCCCGGGTATTCTGCCATTGCTCCGGAGAGCTTCTTTCCTGATCGGATGCTTTCCTGGATGGCAGGCATAACCGATCGAATTTTCCGGTTTGAGACTCTGATGTCCGTGGCTGACTGAAATAGCGGCCTGCCGGAGCGCACCATGGTTGCAAACTGCCTGAAAAACATTGCAAGCGCTGCCGCTGACACACTGGATTTAACGGATATTGGCATTTTTCCGTGAGAGGTTGCAGCCGACCGCATGGACGCCCGGGAGACGGATTGAGCTGAGGTTCCGGCTCTGCTCGGCGGATAGATAGCCTTTGCAGCATATCCCATCTGCGCCAGCTTTTGCGTAAGCTGGTTTTCGTCCCGGACATCCATTGCGCCCCGGACGACTTTTCCTGTATTATCCACTGCTTCGTATCTATACAAACCCATCTGATTCAGTATCTCATATTTGATATCGATTATTTTCGCATAATGCGTAATATTTGAGTAGTCTGTTCTTACTCATCCACACACATTGAGAGCAAATATTGCGTTCCATTTGGAGATTTAAGTGTGATTTCATTTTTCTCAACATTGATTGTCCATTTGGATAGCCAGGCATAATACTCTTGTGGAGAGCTTTCCCAAGGCCCGATTATCAGCAATGCATTAGCCTTTAATCCAGGAATTGCCTCTTCTGTAAACCGAAATTCCAATGCACACCAATCACCGCCTATGTTGCATAGTTTTCTTCCATTGCTGCTGGTAGTGAAATGCAACAATCCGAAACCAAAGTAGCGCTTGGAACCACTTGGATACAATATCCAATCACAGCTATACTCAGCATCAGTGAATATTCCTTGCTGAATGTAACCATTACGCCCATACCAAATATGTCCAGTTTTATCATATGAAAGCAACATGCCTCCAAATGCATCAATACCTGGTGGCATATTGGCAGAATGATTGATCCGTATGAATAAGATCACCTGATCATCAATCACCTTTACTAAGCGATCGATGAAATTTCCTGACTTTGCATTACTATGCTCATCTACCGGTCCCAGCCGCTGGCGGAATGAAACCATGCCCTGTGTTTCATATCTGGGAAGGAACTCACATCCCAACATCCAAAATGCTTGATCATCAGACCACATGTCATATCCATGCAAACAGAAGTGATCTGTAAAATAGCAGACCGGGCTTTGAATGTTCCCAATTGTTATCGTGTCTTCACCCTGCACCTGCTGTATTATTGAGAGCTTTGAAGACTTATAGCCTTGGAGTCGTTTGGGTATTTGAGGAATTATTCTTTTCTGGTTCCAACTTCTAAGCGAGCTTAAAATACCACAAGTATATATGACTCGGCTCATTATCATTTCCCGCGAGTCAGCCGGTCCCATACCAATGCCCAAACTTTCACATCCAAGGTATCTTGGAGCACGTGACGAATAAGTAGCTGAATTCGGCATCGCATTAAATTGCCAACGTCTAAAAATACTCCTTGCTAACCACTCACATACTCCATCATTACATACGACTGCTGCAATCTTAAGTGCAAGAAGCCATGCATCCAGTGCATATCTGTCAACTGCTTTCCAAGTTTCACGACAATCAAGGCCCATTGGTTCAAGAGTGCTTGTGTTAATGAACAAGGCAGCAATTGAAGATATTCCGCGGATAAGATTAATGTGATCCGGCATCTCTGCTACTTCAGTTGCAAGTGATGCCCATACTATCATTTGCGGCAAATATGTTAGAGATATCTCGCTAGGGACAAAATTCTCATCACAACATTGTTTGATGACTGTAGACATACGCTCCTGAGACACTTGAAGTAGGTTTTTATCTTCCAATGCCCAACCGGCAACAGCTAATCCAGCAGATTGAATTACTTCGCAATTCACCCGACTGTCTTGTGCAAAGTTCCAGGGAGTGTCCAGCATAATATTTGCCAGCGACCTAAACTTATTACGCATATTATCCAGGTAATACTCTGGAAGGGTACCTTTACATTCTTTAGTGCATTCAAAAAGACACCAAGCCACAAATCCAGCTGAATACCCACTCACATTCGTCCAATCATCAGTTGGTAAACGATCAATCAGAGCACGTGCAAGATCAAGCATACGTGAAGAATTGTAGTAATGGGAAAATTTGTTCTTGTATTGGCTGACAAAAGTCTGCGCGGCCGCAAGTAATCCATTTATACTGCCGACATCATCCACACCCACAAATTCAGCGTAATCCTGCACCACCGCCATATGACGATCTATAACAACTGCAATGTCCGCGTCCGTGATCGCAGGTGGTAAGCTTAAGAACTTATTGCCGCAGTCTACATTACTTTTATCCATTAGCTTTCTCTGCTAACAATTATTCTGAAGATGATAACTTTCGTTCCATATTACTCAATTACAAAATTGTATGTAGGGCATATTACATTGAGTGAATCTGCAAAATGCACGATTATTTTATGCCTGTTCGGTCAATTTTCTCGGCGGCTTCGCGCGCTGTAATGCCACCTGGCAGCACCAGATCGGGCGCTATCTCGGCAAGAGGAACAAGCACAAAAGCCCGCTCCATCATCCTGGGGTGGGGAATCGTGAGCCGCTCCTCAGATATATTGACGCCCTCATAGAGCAAAATATCCATGTCTATGACTCTCGGACCCCACTTTATTGTTCTCTTTCGGCCCATTTTCTGCTCGATTTTGCTGCATAANNCATAAGTCGAGAAGATCATACGGATTCAGGGCCGTTTCAACCTCTATCACCGCATTGACAAAATTCGGCTGATCGAGCACGCCGACCGGCTTGGTGACATAAAGCGACGACTGGGCGATCACCGAGCAATCCTTATGATCGTTTACTAATCTTATCGCCTCAAGGATGCTCCCTGCTTTATCTCCCAGATTTGCGCCTAACGACAAATAAGCTTTCATCGGCACAATTATACTTCTTCGCATCCATGGTGTAAAATGTAGTAGACAAACACAAATGGAGATTTATATGAGATCGATAGATAAATTTGAGCTATCAGAGGGCACATCTTGTTCGATTTGTCCGGATTGGGGCTGCAACCTTTTTTCCTGGATCGTAGATGGTGAAGAGCTGATGTTTTGCCCTCCTGATTATCCAGAGGCTGCATGGAAGATCACCGGAGGCGGCAACCCAATTCTTTTCCCAGCGGTGGGCCGCACATGGGACTTTTCGACCGGTACACCCGTTCAAGGCATTTACAGGATTTACCCTTCGGAAAAGACCTGGTTTATGCCCAGCCACGGCATCCTCTATTACTGCACTTTTAAGAAGCTAGTTGAGGCTC
>DJHI01000037.1:0-3427 GCA_002431715.1 Armatimonadetes bacterium UBA5829 | reverse complement strand
CTCGCGAAGAAGACAAAGTGAATGTAGTATATTCGCTGCAGATACCGGATAAGGTCAAAGTGGATAACTATCCGTTCGATATAGGTTTTACGCAGAGGTTCACGCTCTCCGCTAAATCGGTCGAGCTCGAATCGATAATCACTAATAATAGCAATAAGCCCGCCCCGGCTGCGTTCGGTTATCATCCGTTCTTCAAAATATCCAATCCTCAGCGCGATGGTGTCAGCGTGGACCTGCCGATAACGAAATATCTGAAAACCACTGAAGATACCATTTTACTTACCGGTGAAGTCGAGGATGCGAATGGCTCGTTCGATCTAAAACCGGATGTTTACTACGATCACACCTTTACCGGCGCGACCGGCGCTCGAATGTCGCTCATCGATGCCAAAGCAGGCCGCAAGATCCATGTCGATTATGANNTGGACTCGCGGACTGGGCGCTTTTATGAATCTAAAGGATCCGGGCTGGGAGAATGGATATCTTATTCCCGTTATCAAGCCGGGCGAGACGGTGAGCTATAAAGCCACTTTCAGCATCGAGCGTTAGTTTAATTATCATTTAAAGTTGGAAATTGCGGAAAGTTTCACTGATAACCTGTCGATACATGTCTTGATGGAAAACTCGAAAGGAGTAGGGCAGTGAGTATCTCAGGAGTGAACGCTAACTTAATATCCAATTTGTATCAGTATTATTCGTCGGAATCAGATAGCACCAGTTCGATAGACAGCATAATAGATTCTATCACCGGCTCTGATTCCGACAGCAGTTCGAGCACGGACACATCGGATTCCGTTCTGTTTTCATCCAAGAGCCAGATATACTGCAAGCTTATGCAGCTTCAGGAGTCTGATCCCGAGGAGTTTAAGGAAACCTGTAAGGAGATTGCGGACAAGCTTACCGCATCCGCTCAGAACATGGGCGGCACCGGCGCGGCCGAACTTGCGGAGAAATTTTACGCGGCAGCGGACAGCGGCAGTATGGACGACCTCGTATCGACTACAACCAGCACTACCGATACATCGTCCACTACTTCATCTTTGGTCGATTATCTTACGAAGTACTATACACAGACCAGCAGCAGCGACTCCGACGACAGCAACGATCTGATCATGGAGATCCTGAGCAAATATGGGATATCCGAATAGAGCTTAGTTATTCTGCCTGCCTTCAATTGCACATATCAATACGGCCGCCGCTATTCCCATACGGCGGTCGAGCAGGTTGTTGATATCCGGTGAGAAGTCCAGGTCGATTTTTTGCACGAATGGGTCGAAGTGCTGTTTGAACTGAAAAACGGGCATGCTTTTAATCGATCCATCGAAGGTCTGTGGAATGAGATTGGTCAGGAATCGCCTTAGAAGAGCCAAAAACAGGTTGTCTTCCTGAATGAAACCAATCTCCTGATCGAGATTGTCCAATATGACCCATTCGTCTTTGATCATGGATTTAAAGCCTTTTCGTCTGAATGTGCCGATCTTTTGCTGAGTGTTGGGATCATACACATCATATGTGCCCACGATATCTATGATATTGCGGGCCTTTATTATGAGAACTTCTTCAGTCTTGGCTTCATTTGTATACAGCCTGATGTCTTCTTTCAACTTGAAAGCCTTCATACTCGCAAAGAGCGCCAGATTGCCGTATGGGTCATAAATCCGAAAAGCCCCGCCAAAAAGCTTAAAGAACTGTTTCCTAAGCAGGTAATTGGTATGTGAGAATGGGTTGTTGATCATTTTCTCCTCCGCCCAAGTCTTATGTCCATCAATTCATCATAGTCCATCGAATTTCCTGCAGGAGTTTAACGAGAGACGTGAGAACTCAAATGCTGGAAGCTCTTGAAAGGAAGTAAAAATGATTCTCGACAGACTGGAAAACGCGAAAAAATATGAGGCCTTGCATCCTAAATTTACCAAGGCCTTTGATTATCTCAGGAAATTTTCAGCAGACATTGCGCCCGGCCGTTATGATCTGGATGGAGACAAGCTTTATGTGAATGTAATGGATATACAAAATCACGACCGTGAGACTGCAAAGCTGGAGGCTCACAAGAAGTATATCGACATTCAATACATCTTCTCAGGCGATGAAGAGATGGGCTGGAAAGATACGGCTCTTTGCGGCTCGGTTTCTACCGCTTACAATGACAAGGCCGATTACGCGCTCTATACGGACTCGGCGGATTCATTGTTTGCTGTCCCTGCCGGAGCTTTTACTATCTTCTTTCCTGAAGATGCTCATGCTCCCTCAATCGGCAGCGGAACGGTAAGAAAAGCAGTCGTAAAAGTGTTAGTGGATTAACGGTATTGACTTATAGGCAGGCTGTCGGATAAACTCATCTATCTAACCATCGAGGAGGTTTTGCGATGAAAACGACTGCTAGATATCTTGTTATATGTCTTATTTTGATGTTGACCACGGTTTGCACAGCCTTTGCTGCAAAAACTACTTCAACAAATAAGGCCAAGCTGGGCACTACACAGCTTTCCGGCGAAAATGCTCAAATAGGCACCACTTATACTCTCGGAAAGGTAAATCCGATCAACATCACAGTAAACTCGATCAGATATATGGTCGAGAGAGTGCCGATTGGAACCACCGTGTTTGCGCCTAAGAGCGGTGAAAAGCTGCTGATGATAACCTATACGCTGCATAATCCGCAAAAACGCGACTTCGGCATAGCTTGGAGCACGCTGAATTTCACTGTGGTCGACTCGAACAATACGAACCGGAAATATGTTCAGGATGTCGGTATGGATACGACCCACGAGAAGGGATATATCGCTCTAAAGCCCGCGCAGAAGGCTAAATTCTATACATTGATCACGGTTCCTGCCAAAGGTGAGATGCCGAAGCTGATTATCGAGTCCGGCGATCACCTTGTCTTGAGATACGATTTGCGTGGCAAGGTATTGCCTCTATCCGCACCTATTGCAGACCCTAATGATAAGTCCGGTGCGACCGCACTTGAAGAGGTTCCAGCCCAGCCGAATACATTCTATCCATATGGTCTTTTCGATCTGAAGCTGGACAGCATAGAACTGAGCGATCAACCAATCCACGGCAGAGTTCCCAAGAAAGGCAATAAGTATCTTGTATACAAGGTAACAGCTAAAAACTGCTCCGTGAATAAGTGCGGAGTTGCCTGGAGCACGTTCGAACCTACATTGATGGATGCCGACGGCGCGGAGATAAAATGGAACAGTGATACTCTGTATGCAAGCCGTGATGACAACGTCAGCATGAGTGTGGAATCTGGAAAGGAGTTTCGTTTCCGCCAGTATTTTGAAGTGCCTGAAGATCTTGATTTGCAGACACTCAGTATAAAGGAAGGCGGCAGCAGGGCATATATGTTCGATGTGAGCAGAGTGCAGTAGATTCTAGGCAACAGGCAATAGATATATTTAATCCCTCCAGGTATCCTACC
>DJHI01000070.1:8122-18883 GCA_002431715.1 Armatimonadetes bacterium UBA5829 | reverse complement strand
TTCGGGACGAGGCGTCCCGAAACAACCGCAGCCCACCTGTTTCAAAAACCGCAAAAACCGGAAAGTTGCAAAATCAGCTAAACCCCTTACGGACGGCTGTCGATACGTCAATTGGAGACGAATATGATAAGAGCACTTTATTCAGCTGCAAGCGGCCTGGTCGCGCAGGCGAACAAACAGGACGTAATTGCAAATAATATAGCAAACGCGCAGACTCCCGGCTTTAAAAGACAAAAAGCTGTCTCGACGTCTTTTGCACAGGAACTGCAGAGTCAAATAGTAACGGCCACCGATCGCGAACGTCCGGCATACCCGGATTCGGCGGTCGATCCGGTGATTGTGAATGCGACCTCATCTCAGGACAACAGTGAAGGCCCAATCCGCGATACCGGTAATCAGTTTGATTTTGCCATCGAAGGGCCGGGTGAATTCCAGGTGAGTGGAGCAAACGGAACAAGATTGACCAGAGCCGGTAATTTCAGGCTCGATACATCCAACGAGCTCTGCACCGCCGACGGTGAGAAGGTCCTCGGTGAATCCGGCCCTATTCAGATACCCGACGGCAGCGAGTGGAGCGTCGACACCGAAGGCGAGGTCAATGCGGACGGCCAGAGCATAGGCAAGATTAAGATCGTAGGTGCTAAAGCCGGAGAGACCCAGCTCAGGCAGGGCTTTATTGAAGGCGCTAATGTGAACATTGTCCGCGAGATGGTCGATATGATCTTGAATGTTCGATCTTTTGAAGCTAACCAAAAAGTGGTCTCGGCTGTTGACGGCACTTTAGATAAGTTGATCAACAGCGCGGGAGCGTAATTAATAGTCAAGGGTTGGGATTCGGAAATCCCAACCCAGACAGTAAATTTTGAATTATCCAACGGAGGAGTTTTATGATCCGAGCTTTGTATACGGCGGCGACAGGGATGGAAGCCCAGCAGCTTAATATGGACGTTACAGCCAACAACCTGNNAACATTAAATCAGCAGGAGCTATGCAGGCGCAGGGCACACAGGTGCCCACGGGAATCCAGGTCGGTCTTGGAACTCGAATGGCCGCCACTCAAAAGATATACACCCAGGGCGATTACAAACAGACGGATAACGACCTGGACGTAATGATCGAGGGTGATGGCTTCTTCCAGGTGATGCTGCCGAGCGGCGATCTTGCATATACACGCGACGGGTCATTCAAAAGAGACAGCACCGGCAAGCTGGTTACCTCCGATGGATATATTGTCCAGCCGGAGATCACAATTCCCGATACGGCAACAGACATTTCAATCGGCNNAAGACGGGACAGTCTCGGTTACAACTTCCGGACAGAGCGCTACCCAGCAGGTCGGACAATTGCAGCTTACCAGATTTATAAATCCTGCCGGTTTGAAGAGCATAGGACACAATCTGGTTCAGGCCACAGATGTCTCCGGCGATCCGAATACGGTCAACCCCGGTGAGGACGGCGCAGGAACCCTTTCACAGGGGATGATAGAGATGTCTAATGTCGCGGTTGTCGACGAGATGGTCAATATGATCGAAGCCCAGAGGGCTTATGAGATCAATTCAAAGAGCATTCAGGCCGCGGACGATATGCTCAGCACCACAAACAACCTTAAGAGGTAGTTTTTAAATGAAGCGCGCATTTTTAGTTTTTCAGATAATTGCATTGGCGATCACCGCAAATAGTGCGGCTCACTCGGCTGCGGGCAAGATTTTTCTAAGACAGGAATCCGAAGTGCAGCCCGTAGAGGCGATCACGATAGATGATATTGCGCGAGTTGAAGCGCCGCAGGCTCTTGCAGAAAAGATCGGTGAGATCACCGTCGGAAGCGGTCCTCTACCGGGGCAGCACCGAAGCATCGGCGCAAGCTATATAAATGTAAAGCTCAAGGCCGCTCATTTAGAAAATATCAAAGTTGTGGGACCGGAAAAGATAAGTGTCGTCGGAGCTTGCATAAAGATAAGTTCCGAAGAGCTTGCGGCTAAAGCGAAAGAGTTTATTAAGGAGCAGCTTCCATCGAACTCGATGACATACGAAGTCACAATCGACCGAGCACCTAAAGACATTACAATAGCTCGCGGCGAGAACATGGAAGTAAGGCCCAGGCTTTTGGGCGGCTCTCTGAACCCTGGAATAGGCACAATCGCTCTGGATATAGTCCTTGATGGAAAGATGGCGGCGACTACAAATGCGTCATTCACAGTAAAAGCCGTGGCGGATGTCATGGTAGCCACTAATGTCATTCGACAGGGCGAGGTTATATCTTCATCCAATGTCTCCTGGGAGCAGAGAGATGTGACGAGAACTAAAGATGCACTTATTCGCACCGATGATGGCGCGATGGATTGGATAGCTCGAAGAACCATTCAGCCCGGCACCGTCTTGACGACGGTAGCGGTCGAAGTGCCGCCTGTAGTGCGTAAAGGCGACAATGTGAACCTGATCGTGAAGTGCGGCAATGTGACGCTGCACACAACGGCGGAGGTCAAGCAGGACGGAAGAACCGGCGAGACCGTCAGGGTCTTATCAGCCGTCTCTAGCGGTGAAATCAGAGCGCGGGTTATCGAACCCGGGCTGGTGGAGATAGACAGGTAGGCATTATACCTCTAGGTAAGATACCTGGAGGCATAAGAGGACATGAAGGTAAAGCGAGAGGCTTGGAAATATCAGAGAGGTTTGTTATGAGATCAATCACCATATTAGCATTAGTTCTGGCGATGGCGGGTTCGGTATGCGCCGAATCTCTGTGGCAGCCTGAGGCGACAAAGTCGCAGTATTCGGACAAAAGAGCGGCAAAGGTCGGCGACATAGTCACGATATTGATTGAAGAGACGGCCACATCCAGCCTGTCGGCCTCCACCGACACGTCGAAAGACACATCTTTGAGCACCGATGCGGGCGTAGGTCCTATTCTCAAAAACATACCCACTCTGAGCTATGGTGACAGCGACAGTTCGAGCGCTTCGGGGTCTACCAGCAGAACCAGCAAGTTCACCACTACAATGACGGCTACCATAACTAAAGTAGATAACAATGGCAACTTTGAGATTGAAGGCAGCCGATTTGTGCAGACAAATACCGAAAAAGAAGAGATTAAACTCAAAGGCACTATTCGCCCGCAGGATATCAGCGTAGAAAATACCGTCCCATCCACCTGCATAGCCGATGCAAAGATCACTCATGTCGGCAACGGCCCAATCGGCAGCAGGCAGAAGGAAGGCATAATAAGCAAGATCTTCCGGATAATCTTCTGAATTTTGAATTCTGAATTGAGGTTGCAAGTTGAGAGCAAAGCTTACAATAGCACTTATATTGATAACCATTTCAAGCGCGGCGTTTGGACAGTCGGTGAGGCTTAAGGATGTTGCGAGCATAGAAGGCGTGCGCAACAACCAGTTGATCGGCTATGGGATCGTTGTCGGTCTGGACAGCACAGGTGACAGCCAGCAGGCTAAGTTTACGACGCAGTCGATTGCCAATATGCTGCAGAGCTACGGCATCACTGTCTCAGCGGATAAGCTGAAAGTCAAGAACGTGGCGGCGGTCATGGTCACCGCAACACTGCCTCCTTTTTCAAGGCAGGGCAGCACGATAGATGTCGTGGTCTCATCACTTGGAGACGCCAAATCCCTCCAGGGAGGCACGCTGCTTCAGACTCCTCTTAAAGCAGGTAACGGAGAGGTTTATGCCGTGGCGCAGGGCCCCGTATCCTTAGGCGGGTTCAGTGCGGGCGGAGGTGGAGACTCTGTCTCCAAGAACCATCCGACCGTAGGCAGGATTCCATCAGGAGCACTTATCGAGCGTGAGACCAGAACGGACCTTTTGACCGATAACAAACTCAATGTGACTCTCAATCAGAACGACTTTACAACAGCCTGCCGGACGGCGGATGCGATCAATGATCGGTTGGGCGGTCTGTTCGCCAAGGCCTTGGACGGAAATGTTATCTCCGTGACACCGCCTGTCGAGTATAAGAACGATCCGGTACCGCTGATTGCAATGCTCGAATCGGTCGAAGTTACAACGGACACTACGGCAAAGGTGATTGTCAACGAACGCACCGGCACGATCATAATCGGCGGTCAGGTTCGGGTTCTGCCGGTCGCGATCTCGCACGGCGCGCTGACGGTCACGATACAGAGCGATGTTCTTGTCTCTCAGCCGCTGCCGGTCAGCAAAGGCAAGACAGTTGTAGCTAAAGACAAGGCCGTAGAGGCAAATGAGCCGCCGAGTCACCTGATAGAGATAGAAGGATCGAGCATAGAAGAACTGGTTAGAGCGCTCAATGCTCTAAGAGTGACACCGAGAGACCTTATCGCGATCCTGCAGGCAGTAAAGGAAGCAGGCGCACTGCAGGCCCAGTTGGAGGTCATCTGATGAGTATTGAGATTACAAGTTATAGCTCACAGCCGACAGTTGCCGGGACTTCAAAGACCTCAAAGAGCACCAAGAGTTCTACGAGCAGCGAAGACAATAAGCTCAAGCAGGCATGCAAAGACTTTGAGTCTATCTTTATGGGCTATATGCTAAAGTCCATGCGCAAAACGGTCGAAAAGAATGAATTGATGGGCACCAGTCAGCAGGAAGAGATGTTCCAGGACATGATGGACGATGAGATTTGCAAGTCCGCAGCAGAGACAAACTCTATCGGCATTGCGGACGTGATGTATAAGCAGCTAAGCAATGAAATCACACGGCAAAACCAGAGAGGTGAGGACCGATGATTATACCAGTAAACAGTGCAGATAAGGCGCTCGGCGTCCACCTGAACAAAATAAATAAAGTTCAATCTACAACAGATGTTGCGCAGATCAGCGGAGGGGACGTCGTGACAATTTCCAATTTTTCATCACTGCTGGAGAAGGCAACCGCCTGCGCTATGTCGCAGCCCGATATCAGAGCCGATGTTGTAGCCAAAGCAAAGGCTGATCTTGCCGAAGGTAAACTCGCCTCCGGTGAAGACATTGCATCCTCGCTGATCAATCGAGCGGTTGAAGGGCAGGTGTAGAACTATGCCGTCGAGTAAAGATTACGGCGAAATCCTGGTGGGCTGCCTCAAAGAAGTAAGCGCGCTCTTGGAACATGCCAACGGTATTTCTTTGAAACAGCGCGACGCGCTGGTAAAAAAAGACGCCGAGGGGATAACCGTCACAAGCGCGGCGCACGATGAGATATTGCGCCGCATCGATGAAGCCGATCAGCGTGCCGCGGATATCGCATCCGAACTGGCAAAATCAGTGGGCCTCGATCCTGAAAACAGCGCGAAAGATGAAGTGGCTGAGGCGGCCGGTTTTCCATACTCGAGCCTGATCCTAAGTGAGATGGATAAAATCTCTTCGCTCGCTGAGTCATTGAAAAAGGCCAATGAGGTCAACAAGCACCTTATTAAAAACGGCATTGAAATTATAACTTGCTGTCTGCGGACTATAGCGGACGATCCCGGTCCATCTTCTTACTCTAAGGACGCCAGTATGCAGTCGTCCTCACAGAGTCACGTTCTCAGCCTGGACTTGCGTGTCTAGGCGCGGTAGTAAATTATGTCGAGTACATTTTTCGGTATAAATATAGCTCAATCAGGTCTGGCCGCTCAAAAACGGGCGATGGACATTGTCGGCTATAACATATCCAATGCAAACGACCCGACTTATAAGCGTCAGAGAGTCGTCTCCGTGCAGGGGCAGGTGCTTGCCACTTCTCAGGATGCATCATCCCTGACAACCACGGCTTTCGGCAGCGGAGTAAACAGCGGTGATGTCGAGCGCATCTACGATACGCTCATTGAAAACCGCCTTAGGTCGGCCTATCAGGCAAGTGGGGAATGGGAATTTAAAGCGGATACGCTCAGCCAGCTCGAAACGACCTTGGGCGAGCCGAGTGACACGGGTCTTGCAAACGACCTGGATACCTTCTGGGCCTCCTGGCAGACCGTATCGACAACACCGGACTCGACATCACTAAAAAGCGCACTCCTTGAAGATACGTCGGCATTATGTCAGAGGATTCAATATACTTACGGGCAAATGAGCGATATGCTCGAAGACCTGAACCTGTCTACAATCGATCAGGTCGAAAATATCAATCTGTACGCCGAAGAGATTGGCAAGCTCAATAATGAAATCGGAGCGCTGTCATCCGGCGCAATCCCTGTCAATGACCTTCTGAACAGGCGAGATGCTCTTGTTCAAGAGTTATCAAAACTGGTCTCCGTGAGCCAGTATGGTAATGGAAAGGATGACTTCATCCTGTCCATCGGTGGAACCGTACTCGTTCAGGGAACAAAGGTAAATACTCTGACAACCGCACAGGACGCCAGTGGACAGCAGCAGATATTGTGGGAGAGCGACTCATCACCAGTAAATATAACAAGCGGCAAACTGAAAGCCACCCTGGATCTAAAGGATGATCTGATTCCCAGCTATATGCAGCAGTTGGATGATATGGCGACCCAGCTCGTTGAGACCGTAAACGCAGCGCATCATAACGGTGTGACCACCGGATCGACATCCCAGGCCGGCGGTGATTTCTTCAAGGCAGGGACAACAGCCGCGAATATTTGCCTCGATGACAGTATTGTTGGGCATCCCGACCTGGTTGCAGCCTCATCGACAACCGATCCCGGCTCCTCCAATGGCGACAATGCCCTGGCCATCTCATTACTGAAAGACAGTACAACATCAAGCGGATACACAATCAACGAGATGTACCAGAACCTTATCGGAGATCTCGGCGGAACCAGCGCCGCAGCTCAGACTCAGTCGGAAGCTCACTCTCTATCGGTGGATCAGCTTACAACCGAAGAGCAATCTGTATCCGGTGTGTCTCTTGATGAAGAAATGACCAATATGATCAAGTTTCAGCAGGCCTACAACGCGGCCGCCAAGGTGCTCTCGACTATGGACGAGATGCTCGATATCTTGATGAACGCATAGCTGGTAGGAGGTATATACTATGAGGACAACTCTTAGCCAACAGGTTCAAAGCTCGCTGATGTATACAAACAAGGCGAGCGTAGCTTTAATGGATGCTCAAGAGCAGGCAATCAGTGGAAAACGCATTTCAAAACCATCTGATGACGTTCCCGGCACAAATAAAGCATTAAGTTTACGATCCGCTATAAATACTACAAAACAGTTTGCCAATAATATTACTGTCTGCCAGCCGACTTTGGAGGCAACCGACGCGGCGATGGGATCGATGATAGATGTTATCAAAGATATCAGAGAAATCGCCGTGGAAGCCGGTAATACCAGTTCGACCGATATAACTCCAAGTACGCTGAATGCTCAATTGGATGATCTGTTGGGCCAGTTGATGGATTTGGCTAATACAAAACATACCGATCAGTATGTTTTCAGCGGGACGGCAACAGATCAGCCCGCTGTTACACAGGCGGCGGACGGCACATATACATATAACGGGAATGAAGGAACACGAACCACTCAAGTTCTCTCATGGGTAAGCCTTCAGCTCAATATACCGGGCTCGACGGTCTTTAACTTCGATGGAAGCGCCGGAGAAGGGACAACCGATATGTTTACCATGGTTACCCAGCTTAAAGAAGCAATAACGAGTGGTGATGAGGACAGCGTTAGCGACCAGATCGATAATATAGACAAGATCTATGATAACCTGCTCTCATGCACCGCGAGAGTCGGATCATGGGAATCAAGAATGGAGAGCGCTTCAGGTATACTTACGGACTCTGAAGACAGAATGACGGAGATGCTCTCTGATACGGAAGACATTGATCTGGCGGAAGCAATAGTAAATTTCAAAACACAGGAAAATGTGTATGAGGCAGCGCTTGCTGTAACATCAAAAGTTATGGATATGACTTTGGCAAGCATGAGTTATTTCAATTAGGGAAGAGGGACCCAATAGATGAAAGTTGAAACGACCAAGTTTGGAACACTGGAAATTGATGAGGAATCAATAATCACTATGTCCAAAGGACCTCTGGGGTTTGAAGATTCCAGACGCTTCATCACTATCGCGCATCGCGACGACACATCTTTCAGATGGTTGCAGTGCGTGGACGAGCCTTCGCTGGCCTTTGTGGTAGTCGATCCGTCTGTCTTTATGGAGAATTACGACTTCGAGATATCGGACGCGGATGTCGAAAAACTCGAACTTGCCAGTGAAGGAGACGCTTTCGTATTGGCTATTGCTACAATCGGAAGTCAGGGTAGAGAAGTCACTCTAAACCTTGCCGCTCCCATAGTAGTCAATGCTACCAATATGAAGGGTATGCAGATTGTTCTGCAGGACAACCGTTATTTGGTCAGACATCCGCTTGTGGAAGTAGCGACAAGCAATACCGAAGCAGAAACGGCCTTAAAGGCTGCCTAAACAAAAATGCGGCCTTTGGGCTTGTATCGGAGAATTGACTCGGAATACACAGATCGAGGTCAAAAAATGCAATTTACTTCTGTCGCATTTTACAGAAGATGCGGCTCCAAAAGCATCTTGCTTTGCAACATGCTATATGTAAATTGCCTAGCTAATTTGGTAGGCGAGTGAAAGGATGCACTCATGCTTGTACTGGCGAGAAAAATCGGACAGTCGATTGTAATCAATGATAATGTGGAAGTACTCGTGATTGAAGTGCGTGGAGACCAGGTGCGCCTGGGCATCGACGCGCCCAGGACTATTCCTGTACATCGTAAAGAACTGCTCGAACAGATTAGAGCGGAGAACGTTCAGGCCGCAGCAAAGGCTGATCTGGACAGCGTGTCCAAAGCTATAAGTGAATTATCATCAGATTAGATGTCATCTGTCCGAAAACCGGACGACAGGCAATAGATAAGCAACCGAATATTCGGCTGCGGCATTGCCTTGTACAAAGGTCTAAAAATTCTCGCTGCTTCGACAAGCTCAGCATGCTACGCTAGTTATTCTCTGTAAGGCTCTGCATGTTGCGGTTGCTTTAGTTGGCCTCCGTCTGCCTGGTTGATCGACATTTAAGTCTTTACAACATTACATATTACATGTTACATGAAGCAGAATCTGCCGTTTTTATGCCTGTTGAAACTGTTTCTTATTATATAAACCTGCCTTATTCCACAGTCTCCGCTCGTTACGACAAAAAAATTCCGAAATTTCAAAAAAATCGCTAAACCCCTCTTTACCTCCTGTCGATACGTCATATGGATCGAACTCGATGCCAAGCAGTCGGGAAGACGCATAACGTCAAAATATTTATCCGGCGGCTGCTGCGTCGACCCGCTGCATAGTAGTATGATCCAAGGATGGAGCGGGCGGCACGAGTTTGTGCCTTAGATGTAACAGTTCAAGTACGATGAGAATAAACAAAAGCATGGTTAAGCTGAACTGTTACTGAGGATGAACTGACACAGGTTCAAGGAGGAAAATAAAAGATGTCTCTATCAATCAACACAAACAGTTCGGCTCAGACCGCACACCGCTTGCTGCTGTCGACCAACTCAAAGTTGTCCAAATCTATTGAGCGGTTATCATCAGGCTATAAAATCAACACTGCTGCTGACGATCCCGCGGGATTGGTCATCTCTGAGAAACTCAGAGCTCAGGTAGGTGGTCTTAATCAGGCTATCTCGAACGCGGGTGATGCGGTTAATATGGTAAAAACGGCTGAAGGCGCTCTTGTCGAGGTCAGCAGCCTGTTGTCCTCAATGAGAGATCTTGCCGTTCATGCCGCAAACGCAGGTGCAAATGACAACGAAGCTGTCGCTGCGGATCAGGCTCAGATCGACAATGCGATCGCATCCATTAATAAGATCGCTGATGAGACCCAGTTCGGCACCAAGAAACTTCTCGATGGCTCCGCCGGTATGAAGACAACCATCACCGGTCTCGCTGTCACCGGCGCCAACATGAACTATGCCACCACTCTTGAGACAGGGGACAGTCTGGATATTGAAGTGACACAGATCGCCCAGCAGGCCAGTTTTACAAGCAAAGACTTTGGTGACAACACTGATTTAGTTGCTGCAGCTGCCGGCAGTTTTCAGCTGACAGGTAATGGATCGACCGTCACCATAGATTACGATACCACGACAACCGTAAATAGTCTTGTCAGCGCGATTAACGCAAAGACTTAAGAGACCGGAATTGTCGCCACCGCTACTGACGGACAAATCACATTCACAAGCCAAGAATATGGCAGTGATGTTACTATATCCATTACAAATGGAGGAGATATACTGGCTGCTGGATTGGCCACGGCAGCGTCGGGTCAAGACACATATGCAAGTGTAACAAAACATTCTGATGGATCAGCCGTCTCTGATGCAAGCTGGGTGTCCGGTGATGGAACGACGATCAAGGACAGCCTGGGAAATACTATCAACCTGACTGTTGCAGCAGCTACTGCTCTTGGTACAAGTACAGAACAGCTATCGGTGGAAAAGGGCTCGCTGGTCTTCCAGGTAGGCGCTTATGCAGGCCAGACGAGAGAGATAAATATTCAGTCCTGTAATACCGACTCGCTCGGTTTGGGTGCATCCACCACTATGCTGAGTATTTCAGACCTCAATGTTCTCGATCCTGACAGTGCGCAGGAAGCGATCAAGGTTTTGGACCAGGCAATTAACGATATATCCACTCTTCGATCTAACCTCGGCGCTACTCAGACAAACGTTCTCGAAAGCAGCATAAACTCTCTGAGTATTGCAAAAGAGAACATTGCGGCGTCCGAGTCCTCGATTCGTGATACTGATATGGCTGAGGAGATGGTAACTCTGACCAGCGCCCAGATTCTGGAGCAGGCCGGTGTTTCGATGCTCGCAC
>DJHI01000070.1:7415-8108 GCA_002431715.1 Armatimonadetes bacterium UBA5829 | reverse complement strand
TTCAGTAGTCTGAATACTTAACCGGGTGGCGGCAGAAGTCGTCACCCGGATTAGCCCCGATAACAGCAACCTGCCCTTTTGAAACGTAAAAATCTGGGGGCGAAAAAAATTCTATACTTCTTTTTGAAAATAGCATTGTATACTGCTGAGATTCATGGAACAAATCCCTTGGTAGATAATACCACAGTATCTCGGCGAATGCCGGTCGCCAAAGGATTGGCGAATCAGTTCAGGGAGGAAGTATAGAATGAGTCTTTCAGTAAATTACAACAGTACGTCTCGTACGGCCTATCGTTATTTGTCAAATTCCGATAGCGCCCTCTCAAAGAGCATCGAGCGCTTATCCTCGGGCTACAAGATCAACACCGCAGCGGATAACCCGGCGGGACTTGTCATTTCCGAGAAACTCAAAGCCCAGGTCGGTGGTCTGAACCAGGCCATCAGCAACGCGGGTGACGCGGTCAACATGATAAAGACCGCTGAAGGCGCTCTTACACAGGTTAACAGCTTCTTGAGCTCAATGAGAGACCTTGCAGTGCACGCAGCTAACACTGGTGCAAACGACACGGCCTCTGTTGCCGCAGATCAGCAGCAGATTGCTAATGCTCTGGATTCCATCAACAAGATCTCCGAAGAGACCCAGTTCGGTCAGAAGAAGCTTCTTGATGGCTCTGCCGGTATCAAGACAACCGT
>DJHI01000070.1:3954-7351 GCA_002431715.1 Armatimonadetes bacterium UBA5829 | reverse complement strand
CGATATTGCAATCACACAGGCAGCAGAGCAGGCCAGCCTGACGGGCGGCGCCTACTCAGCTCCGGTTGCAGCAGGATCATTCCAGCTTACTGGCAATGGCAAGACAGTAACCGTCAGTTATGCTCTAGGCGCAACTGAAGATACAGTCATTAATGCAATCAATGCCTACACAGCCGACACCGGTATAGTTGCCAGCGACAACGCAGGTGCAATTGTACTCACAAGCCAGGACTATGGCAGCCAGGCGGCAATCTCTTACACCGGCGGCACAGCTATCTTCGGTTCCGCTGCTGATGCTGCTACTGGTAAAGATGTTCACGCAACTGTTACGAACAGCGTCGGCGACGCTGTTTCGGATACAGAGTGGCTATCAGGCGACGGAACGGTTCTAAAAGACAGCCTCGGCAATACAATAGCTCTGACTGTCGCTGCCGCTACAAACGCGACAGGCGATTTCGATGATGAGATAACAACCGAAACAGGAAGCCTTGTCTTCCAGGTAGGCGCTTACTCAGGCCAGACCAGAGAGGTCAACATCGCTTCGACATCATCTTCCAACCTCGGTATAGGCGCTGTTATCGGCAAGACCCTTGCCGACATCGACGTAACAACAGCCGAAGGCGCACAGGAAGCTCTGGACATCATCGACCAGGCTATCTCCGACATCACATCGACAAGAGCAGAGCTTGGCGCTACCCAGACCAACACTCTGGAAAGCTCCATCAGTTCATTGACGGTTGCATCCGAGAACATCTCTGCTTCCGAGTCATCGATCACCGATACGGACATGGCTTCAGAGATGGTCACCTACACGACATTCAGCGTTCTTCAGCAGGCCGGTATTTCCATGCTTTCGCAGGCAAATTCCTCTGCTCAGAACCTATTGTCCTTGCTGAGATAGACCGACAATAAATATGGGGTAGAGCCTGTCATGACTCTCCCCATAAACCAAACATAAGGCTAGGCGACCGCAATACAACACCATCGTCGCTCGCGGTCGCCGAGCCTTTGGCTTTATTGGTCGGAAAGCGAGGAGGTCTCTTATGTCCGGTAGTATGTCAATCTCAGGCATTTCTTCGGGGCTGGATACTGACAGCATCATTGAAAAAATGATGGAGTATTACAGCAAGAACAAGGAAGCCATCGAGGCCGATAAGGCGGTTGCCGAAACTCAATTAACTGTCTGGCAGAGCCTGAGCGTCAGCGTCCTTGCGCTTAATACCGCCTGCGGCTCAATCGCCGATGCAGCGGATTTCCAGACCAATGTCACATCATCCAGCAATGAAAGCATCCTGAAAGCAAGCGCGTCCTCAAGCGCCAAAACTGGTACTTATTATCTATCCGTCAAGCAACTCGCACAGGTCCATCAAGTCGCGTGTGCCGAAACAAACACCTATTCCAGCACCAATGATGTCGTCGGCACCGGAACTGTGAGTTTTACGTTTGCCAACGACCCAACAAAAGATTTCACCGTCACAATCGACGAGAACAACAATACCCTCTCAGGTTTATGCAGCGCAATCAATAAGGCTGACAAAGGTATTCAGGCAAGCATGATAAATATAGGCACCGAAAGCTCGCCTAAGTATCAGCTTCTGCTTACCAGTGAGGAATCCGGCGAAGATTCGCAGTTTTCAGTGTCGACCGACCTTACCGGCGGCACAGCTCCTGACCTGTCGCGCGTTGTCCAGGAAGGACAAAATGCGCTGATCAGTTTTGGATCGGGCGAAAATGCCATCGAGGTAGAGAAAAGTACCAACAAAGTCACAGACCTCATCAGCGGCGTCACATTGAATCTCGAATCCGCGGATTCCAGCAAAATGGTCACGGTAAGCGTCTCCAGAGACACTGATACAATCGAGAGCGCTATCAGTGACTTTGTGGATCAGTATAACAGCCTCATGAGCGCGATTGCAGAGCAGTTTACATACGATGCGGATTCGGAAGAATCNNGAATCGGGAACGCTCTTCGGCGATTATAAACTTCAGGTCGTACAGCAGGATATAATGTCGGCTATCAGCGGTATTGTATCGGGCTTGGAATCCGACTTCACATCACTCTCGGCTATCGGTATAACGCATGACGAAGACGGATATCTCCAAATCGATGATGAAACGCTCAGTGAAGCACTTGAGGAAAACCCGGATGCGGTAGGCAGGCTCTTCAGCGCAGGTATGGACTCGGACAGCACTTATGTCACCTATGCGGCGTCGACTTCGAATACCAAGGCAACGGGTAATGACTGGGCCGTCAACATAACTCAACCTGCAACACAGGCCTGGGTAACATCGGGCACTGAAATGAGCAGTACGCTCGGCGCCGACGAAACACTGACGGTAAAAGGCACCGATATCCAGCTTCAAGCAGGTTGGGATATAGATCGAGTTGTTCAGGAGATCAATTCTTACTCCAGTACAACCGGGGTTACTGTTTCAGCAACAGGCGCCGACGGCACCGGGACAGGCAACTACCTTACATTCAAAAGTGTGAGGTACGGCTCATCTGCAAGTTTTACCCTCAAAAGCAATGTGTCTTATGATCAATCTTATGAAGAAGGCTGCTGCACCGGTATCGGCACGATTTTGATTTCACCCACCTCGACCGACGGTGAAAAAGGCAGTGAGGACCCGGAATTTATCGGCTACGGAGCCGCCGGAAATGATGTAGCCGGCACCGTAAACGGCGCAACCTGCACCGGAAGCGGCCAGATACTTACGGTCAAGGACGATAATAATGATGCCAATGGCCTGTCGCTTGTTANNTTATTACAGGATCGTCTGCCCTTACTACGAGTGTGACATTTACCCAGGGCATCGGCGACAAACTCAGGGCTTTACTGAATGAAATGACGTCTTCGACAGGCATAATCACCCAGGCTGAGGATACTCTTAATACAAAGATAAGCGATTATGAAGATCAGATCGCCGATGAAGAAGAGAGGATCACCAATAAACAGGATCAGCTCTATGAAAAGTTCAATGAGATGGAAGCGAAGCTGTCCGAGCTGAAATCACAGGGTGATCAAATTGAAGCATTCTTTAGCGATGACAGCAGCGATGACTAGAGTTCGCAAAACCGGTCCGAAACTTAACTGTAAATTTCGAATTATAAGGGTGTAATATTCATGCCAATTGACGGCTATGCTCAATACCAACAAAACCAGCTTTTAACCGCTTCTCCGGCAAAGCTGCTGCTTGCGGCTTATGATGGAGCGATAAAATTCGCCCTGATCGCTAAGGAGAGAATGAAAGAAGGCAACCTCGCAGAGCAGAACACATATATCAATAAGACCCTGGCGATTATTTCAGAGCTTCTGTCTTCACTTCGAGAAGATGTAGATCCGGTGCTGGTCGGAAGGCTAAAGTCGCTCTACGTTTATGTGATTGAAAAACTCGC
>DJHI01000070.1:3339-3931 GCA_002431715.1 Armatimonadetes bacterium UBA5829 | reverse complement strand
AAAACTCGCGAAAGCCAACTTATATCAAGATGAAGCGGCGCTGGCCGAGGCAGTTAAAATCCTTTCGCAATTGCGTGAGACTTGGGCAAAAGCTGAGCAGATAATCCTCAGCGAAACCAATACGGAGGCGGCCGCATGACATCCAGAGAAGAGCTTAGAAGTTCCATTAGTGAATATTTGACTTATATGCGGGCAAAAAACACGGCTCTCACGGAGTTGAGTCATGCCTCTACTTCACTGCTGGTCATGCTCAGAGACGATCTGCCTGAGGGGATGGATAAGCTTCTGAAAGAGCGCGAGCAGATCTGCCGCCGCCTCATGAAGCAGTATAAAAAAGATTCCTGGAAACGCAGCGGGTTGATCGATGATGCAAGGAAACTGGCTGCTCAGGGTAACGATGAGCTTTCTCAATCGGCTAGGGAACTTTTAGAGCTTAGTATTCGTGCTCAGAAGATGGGCGATGATATCATAAAGTCTCAAAAAGAGTGCGAAGCCATTATGAAAGCACAAATCGATGCCACGGCTTGCGCGCTGCGCCATTCGGTGCAGAAACGCAAATTGAACGCAGCATATGGTCCTGTATCCACTCAAT
>DJHI01000070.1:183-3294 GCA_002431715.1 Armatimonadetes bacterium UBA5829 | reverse complement strand
ATTGCGCGTGTAATTGCCGCGATTGTGATGATATTCATCTCAAGCACGGCCTTTGCTAATCCTTATGACGATGCCATGAAAGAAGTCCGGGTTCTCTCGGACTCTTCTTATGTTCGGCTTCTGCCCTTTGGAAAATCTTACCAAAACAGAAGAACCCCTGCATTTGCAATATCCGATTTTAAGTCAGACTGCAGAGAGAAAACCCGTGTATTAATATGCGCGGGCCAGCACGGCGATGAACTCGACCCCACAAAATCAGTTCTTAGTTTTTGCAAGAGTCTGACCATCGGCAAGCACAATGATCTGCTTCAGAGATGCGTGATAATTGTCGTGCCGATGGTAAACCCTGACGGGGTAGCTGCGGTGAGACGATTGAATGCGGTCGATGCAGATACAAATCGTGACTGGATCGACCTGACGACCG
Organism: Armatimonadetes bacterium UBA5829; assembly: GCA_002431715.1. Classification (GTDB taxonomy): domain Bacteria; phylum Armatimonadota; class UBA5829; order UBA5829; family UBA5829; genus UBA5829. The sequence continues at coordinate 2,870 of DJHI01000070.1, read as the reverse complement.
GCGAGACCCGATTCGTCAATGGGATCATTAATACATGGAAACCTCACCTTTTAATAGATGTTCACCAGTGGAATGAGGCTTCGCTAACACCCGGCAACTCGATAGAGATTCCAAGCTGCACAGCCGGAAGCCATAGAGAGGCCATGATCGCTGCTGCAAGTCGAGCAGGCACAAATGCTTCACTGCATCTGGTTGAATGCCGTTCGACAAGCGACAGGAGCCTCTTCCACAGGCGATATGGCGCGCTCGGATATGCCGCTTATCTGCTTGAAACCGAAGTGGGCGAGAACTTCAACATACGCGATCGAATGTACAAGGCGGCGATATTGAGTCTGATTGAATCTGTTGCAGGCAGCTCCGGGGCGCGATATGTGATGTCGCCTGCCGCAATGGCATTTACACCCGCATCCGTGTCCGTATATCTCGAACCAGCACCGGCTGATAAACAGACCGACTTCTACGGACCGGCCCTCCTGAGTATTGCCTGTATCATCCTGGCCTGCCTGATGCGCCCCTTTGCACGTAAGGAGACGACCACCTGGTGCAGGCGGTTTATTATGTGTGATATCGATCCTGAATTGAGATCGGACAGGTTCGTCCACAGGCACGTCGGCTGTCCGATAACATCAAGGAGCTGGGTTAACAGGCGGCTGAGGACTAAATATGCGCCGATTGATGAGAAAAAAGACAAAACTGAAGATCAAGATCAGTCATTATCGGCAGCCAATATTAAGTCGTTGTTAAGGGAAACAGCGGGCAGTTTTTGACACAAGTGGGTTTATGTGTTAGATTATTTATGGACTGGCTTGAGAGTTCGAGCTGGTTCTTTTTGTCTATATGGAAGGATTTTTAGTTTTTTATGATGCTGCTCGGAACCCAAAAAGTCAACGGCAAGAACCACCTGGAAATCGGTGGGTGCGATGTCGCTGATCTGGCTGCACAGTTCGGCACCCCGCTTTATGTGATGGATGAGAAATTTGTCCGCGAGAAATGCCGGGAGTATAAAAAGGCGTTCGAGCTTGAATATGGCGGCGCAGATATAGCCTATGCCAGCAAGGCGTTCATTGTAACCGCAATGTGCGCGCTGGTCGATCAGGAAGGCATGTGGCTGGATGTTGCAAGCGCCGGTGAACTCTATACCGCAAAGCAAGCGGGTTTTCCGATGGGCCGGGTGGTAATGCATGGCAACTTCAAATCGGGTGATGAGCTTGAGATGGCCGTAGACCTCGGCGTGAAGTATGTTGTTGTCGACAGTTTCCAGGAAATTGAGCTCCTTAATGTAATTGCCCAGGACGCCGGCAAGAAGCAGGAAATACTGCTTCGCTGCAACCCGGGGGTCGACCCCGACACGCACAGGCTCATTCGGACCGGGCAGGAAGACAGCAAGTTCGGACTGAATATCAAAGACGGATCGGCTATGCAGGCCGTTAAGCAGACGCTGGGTTCGGACGCATTGGTGGTCAAGGGACTTCACTGCCACGTCGGCAGCCAGTTATTCGACCTGTCGCCGTTTATCGACTCCGCGCCGATTATGATCGAGTTCATAAAGCAGATAGTGACTGAGACGGGAGCATCGATAGAAGTGTTGGATATCGGCGGAGGACTTGGAGTGAGGTACCTCGAAGAGCATAACCCGCCGAGTGTAGACGAGTTTGCGAAGACAATAAGCGAAGCACTTATTACCGCCTGCGCAGTCGCGGGTATCGAGAAACCGAGACTGATGCTGGAGCCTGGAAGATCGATTGTGGGCGAGGCAGGGACGACTATTTATACCGTCGGTGCGCCTAAAGAGGTCAATATAGCCCAAGATCCGGGCACCAAGACCTATCTGCCGGTCGATGGAGGCCTTTCCGACAACCCGAGACCTTCACTCTACGATGCGAAATACTCGGCCATACTTGCCAACCGGGCAAACGATGCTCAGACAAAGACATATACGGTCTGCGGCAAGCACTGCGAGACCGATAACCTTATATCGAATATCGCACTGCCGGAGGCTAAAACGGGCGACCTGTTGGCTGTTCAGACTACAGGCGCCTACAATCACTCCATGGCAAGCAACTATAACCGGTTCACTCGTCCGGCGGTGGTCTTTGTGATGGACGGAAAGGCGGATCTGGTTGCGCGGCGCGAAAACATGGAAGACCTGGTTGTATGCGATTTGATACCGAAGAGGTTTAAAGGTTCGACTGCTCCGGCCTAGATACCTCGATGAAAACACAGTTAAGAGAAATAGAGTTATTATGTTCAGAGATTTCGATCTATATAATTTTGCGCTTTCGATGATGGCGCTTGTTATCTGCATAACGATTCATGAGTTTGCTCACGCTTATTCAGCCTATAGAGCGGGAGATGATACTCCACGCAAGCAGGGCCGCATCTCACTCAATCCTCTCGATCACCTTGACCCTATGGGGACGATCATGATGATTGTTTCATCGATCTCAGGGTTTGGAATTGGCTGGGGAAAACCCGTGCAGGTAAACGATTTTAACTTTACTCACCCAAGATGGGACAACTTGCTGGTGTCATTATGGGGGCCGCTTTCAAATTTATTGACTGCGGCGGCAGTCGGTGGAATATTATACATTGTGGGTACCTCACTCAGCGTGCCCGTATTGAATTTCCTGACTCAGATCATATTGATCAGTTTATGCCTGGCATTCTTTAATCTGATACCAATATCG
>DJHI01000070.1:0-175 GCA_002431715.1 Armatimonadetes bacterium UBA5829 | reverse complement strand
CATATTCTTTCTTCGCTGCTGCCGCTGGAGCAGGCGAAAAAATACGATTTGTTCATGGGACGGTTCGGATTTATGATCTTACTCGGTTTGGTATTTCTGGCGCCGCATGTCTTGTCGACTATCGTCGGGCTGCCGGCTTCCTCTTTATATTTCCTGTTAGTCCCTGCAAAAGTGC
>DJHI01000103.1:3247-7640 GCA_002431715.1 Armatimonadetes bacterium UBA5829 | reverse complement strand
TCCGTGGCGGTTTACAACCACTTCAAACGGATTAACTCCAGCATGTCCGATGTGGAGCTTCAGAAGTCCAACATTATGCTTATCGGTCCTACGGGTTCCGGTAAGACTCTGCTCGCGCAGACTCTGGCCAAGATTCTGAACGTTCCATTTGCAATTGCTGACGCTACCTCGCTCACCGAAGCCGGTTACGTTGGAGAGGATGTCGAGAATATCCTTCTCAAACTCCTCCAGGCGGCCGATACAGGTGGGAGCGTCCAGGATACCATCAAAAACGCCCAGAGGGGCATTATCTACATAGACGAGATCGATAAGATCGCTCGGAAATCAGATAACCCATCGATTACCCGTGATGTCTCCGGCGAAGGCGTTCAGCAGGCCCTGCTGAAGATTCTCGAAGGCACAGTCGCGGCTGTTCCTCCGCAGGGTGGGCGAAAACATCCGCAGCAGGAGTATGTTCATCTTGATACGACGAACGTTCTCTTTATCTGTGGCGGAGCTTTCGATGGTCTGGAAGATATTATCGGCCGCAGAATATCCGATAACTCCATGGGCTTCCGAGCAGAGGCCAAGAGTAAGATCAAGAAGAACCCGGGCGAGATGTTCAAGCACGTTCTGCCTGAAGATTTACTCAAATTCGGTCTTATACCTGAGTNNCGATTCACTCGATGAGGATGCGCTGGTCAAGATTCTTACCCAGCCGAAAAACGCGCTGGTTAAGCAGTATAAAAAGTTCTTTGAGTATGACGGAGTCGATCTGGTAGTTACAGACGATGCACTGGCCGCTATCGCTAACGAAGCTATGAAGCGTGGAATGGGAGCAAGAGCTCTCCGCTCTATTATAGAGGAAGTTATGCTCAATATCATGTATGAGCTGCCTTCATGTTCCGACGTCAAAAAGTGCATTATAACTGAAGAAACTATCGTCAACAAAAAGGAGCCTACGCTCGTCACATTGAGCGAGGTTAAGCAAGCATCGTAGTATGGCTTATTTGGATCAGGAAAGTCAGGAAGACATAGCCGTATCGCTCGGCGGTATGGATTTACCTCGTAAGCTGCCTAAGATTTTGCCGGTCCTTCCGGTAAGAGACAGCGTTTATTTTCCTCATATGCTTTTCCCGCTGTTTTTAGGGCGGGAAAAGTCTATCCGTGCGCTCGATCATGCCCTCGAAAAGAACCGATATCTGCTGCTGGTCGCGCAGAAAGACGTATCGGTGGAGGACCCTTCACCGGATGATGTCTATTGGGTCGGGACAATTGTCGAGGTCATGCAGGTGCTGCGTGTGCCCGATGGGACCGTCAGGGTAACCCTCGAAGGTGTCGAGCGGGCAAAGATCACCAAATTTGTCCACACCGATCCGTTCTTCAAGGCAAGAATCAAGATATTGAGCAGTCCTGAAGTCACCGGGTCTAAAGTGGAAGCTCTTATGAGGAGCGTGGTCTCGCTCTTCGACCAGATCGTCCAGAACCAGGGCGGCTATAACGGCCGTCCGATACCTCCCGAGCTGCTGATGAACGTGGTCGGCATTGAGGAACCGGGTAAGCTGGTCGATACAATTATCCCGCATCTGCCCACGAAGACTGAAATCAAGCAGGAAATCCTTGAGACGGTCGATGTGGTGGATCGCCTTGATAAGCTCAATACACTGCTGCAGAAGGAAATGGAGGTGCTGGATATCCAGCGCAACATCCGCAGCCGTGTCGAAAAAGAGATGGGCGATATGCAGCGGGAGTATATCCTGCGCGAGCAGCTCAAGGCTATTCAGCAGGAACTCGGCGACCGCGATGGCCGCTCAAGTGAGAGCGATGACTATAAGGCAAGAATAGCCGAGGCTAAGATGCCGGAAGAGGTTGAGGCCAAGGCCGTTAAGGAGCTCGACAGGCTCGAAAAAATGCCTTTCGCGTCGCCAGAAGGCGCTGTAATAAGAAATTATCTCGACTGGCTGATAGCTCTGCCCTGGGATGTCTGGACTGATGAGTCTTTGAATATAGCGGATGCGGAAAAGGTGCTCAACGCCGATCATTACGGTCTGGATAAGGTCAAAGAGCGCGTTCTTGAGTTTCTTGCCGTCCGAAAGCTCGCAAAAGATATGAAAGGCCCGATCCTCTGCTTTGTCGGACCTCCCGGTGTCGGCAAGACCAGTATAGGTAAGTCCATCGCCAGATCGATGGGACGAAAGTTCTATCGGCTTTCACTCGGCGGCGTTAGAGACGAAGCGGAGATCAGAGGGCATAGAAGGANNCCCGGCAGAATTATCCAGGGAATCAAGCAGGCGGGAGCCAAAAACCCTGTCTTTATGCTCGATGAGATCGATAAGATAGGTGCTGACTTTAGGGGTGATCCGTCGTCGGCGCTTCTGGAGGCTCTCGATCCTGAACAGAACGATTCATTCAGCGATCATTACCTGGAGGTTCCTTTCAACCTGCGGGATGTGATGTTTATTACCACAGCCAACGTGCTGGAGTCGATACCGGCGCCGCTTAGAGATAGGATGGAGATCATCAGGTTCTCAGGCTATATCGAAGATGAGAAGCTTGAGATAGCCAAGCGATTTTTACTGCCGAAGCAGTTGAAAGAAAACGGCCTTACAAGCGATCTGCTTTCGATTCATGAGCCTGCGCTGCGTAGAGTGATTCGTGAATATACACGTGAGGCTGGTGTGCGGAATCTCGAACGCGCCGTAGGAACGATTTGCCGTAAGGTCGCGAAAGAGGTCGCTACCGGGAAGACTACCAAGACGACCGTTCGAGAGAAAGACGTCAGAACCTATCTCGGCCCAAGCAAGTATCACTTCGGCAGAGCTGAAGAGAAAGACGAAATCGCGGCCGTTATGGGGCTTGCCTACACTGAGTTCGGCGGCGACGTTATCTCCATTGAGACCGTTTTGATGAAGTCGGAAAAGGGCAATTTGATTCTGACCGGACAACTCGGCGATGTTATGAAAGAGTCCGCTCAGGCGGCTCTGACCTATGTCAGGTCACGCGCAAGGACTCTGGGCCTTGATGAGGAATTCTCCTCTCGCATGGATATTCATATTCATGTTCCTGAAGGTGCCGTTCCAAAGGATGGACCATCTGCTGGAGTTACCATTGCTACGGCGCTGGCATCGGCGCTCACCAAGAGGCCTGTTCGCAAGGATATTGCGATGACCGGCGAGATCACTCTTCGTGGTCGGGTTCTGCCGATCGGTGGAGTTAAGGAAAAGGTTCTCGCCGCTCATAGAGCGGGTATTCGAACGGTGATTTTGCCGAAGGAGAATGAAAATGACATCGAGGATATCCCGAAAAATGTGAGATCCGAGATGACATTCCACCTTGTAGCGCACGCTGACGAAGTGCTTGATATAGCTTTACTATAAATACTCTAACAAGTAAAAAGAAAATGCCCTGCTGCAATTTGCGGCAGGGCATTTTTGTCGGTTTATATCACTCGAGATCATTTACACTGCACCGGACAGGGTGCGGTAGACGATGGCTGAGTTGCCGGTGGACAGGTCGAGGGGCATGTAGTCGGTGCCGGACATGCCGTCGGGCACGGAACAGGACCTGCACCATACGGGGCCGGGCAAGTTCCCGGGCAGTAAGCGTTATACTTTGAGAGCCAGTTCTGGAATGCAGCGATCTCTTTGGAGGTCGAGTTGACAACTATTCTGGCCTGATCGCGCAGTCCGGGTTGTGTCGCTCTGGACATCGCTATCTGCGCGGCGCATCGATTTTGTTCGAGCAGGCCGATCATGGTCTGAACGTACGGGATATTATAGTCGGCTCCGCAGCACTGCTTGAGGCTGTCCATAATCCCTTGAATTCTGTTGTAATCTGCCGTTAGATTGCAAAAACCCTGCTTCTGAGCCCAATATACAAGCTTCTGACTCTGTTTGGTCTGTTCATAGCGAATCTTGCCGGACAAGTCCCTTATATCCTTGTCGGTTGAAAGTTGAATACCCTGAGTTGCAAGCGCGCTGATATCACTGTGCTGCTGATACATTTCCTGCATAAATGCCACGTCGAAATCGCATCCACACAGGTTCTCTAAACAAAGAGCCGGACCCGCACCGATGTCGGCGGGCTGTGTGGGACAAGTCATACAAGGCGATTCAAACGGGCATGGACACGGTGCCGGACAGGTTTGAGGACATGGTGTCGGACATGTCTGAGGGCATGGTGCCGGACAAGTCTGCGGACAACATGTCGCCTGCGCCATAACGCCTGTGGGAGCGATTGCAAACATCAACGCCAGTAACGTGATGCCTAAGTATTTCATTTTATTGCCTCCTAAATGTTTCATATGCCCTGGTATCTTTGTTCCCTCTCATGTCAATCAACAAACAGTCTGACAATGTGCAATCGCATCATATATTCTTTACCAAGTATGCATAAAAATGCCCCATGGCTGTTA
>DJHI01000103.1:0-3216 GCA_002431715.1 Armatimonadetes bacterium UBA5829 | reverse complement strand
AGACGGATTGCTCCAAACAGGTGGGCATACCGGCTGAGTTGTAGTCGACGGTGGACAGACGGGCGCCGGAGTGCACGGTGTCGGACATGTTACGGTCGGGCAGGTAGTCGCGGGGCATATCTTATCCCCGATCCATTTCAGCAGGGAGTTGATCTCCCTTTGTGTTGTGGCGACCGTTGTGGTGCCCATGTCTCTGATCTGCTTGGTTGGTGACTGTGCTATAGCCAGTTGATCGGCATCGCGCTGTTGTGACAGCAGCATGGAGAGTGTTCTGGCATATTCTGAGTTGTAATTGCAGTCGCCGCAGGGTGGGAGAGTGGCCAAGATCGCCTGAATTCTGCAGTAGTCGATAGAGAGCGGGCAGATATTGCACTGGCGCGCCCAGGCTGCAAGTTTCTCGTTTGCCTTATACTGCTCATCGCGAATTCTGTATGAAAGGTCTCTCAGATTTCGGTCATTTGTCTGTTCGATTCCCTGTGTGGTGAATGCAATTATCTCCGCATGGAGCTGATACATCTTCTGAATATAGGCTTTGTCAAAGTCGCCTCCACAAAGGTTTCTCAAATCGGCAGCCGGACCTGCTCCCAAAGCGGCTGCAACTGCCTGTGAAGCCACCGGGCAGCCGGAAATGCATGGCGGACAGGTTGTCGTTGGGCAGGGCGATGCGCTTGATGGACAAGTCTGCGCGAATATGGATGTGGCCGAAAGGACAATGGCGAGCGAGAAGATAATAATAAGCAAATGTCGCATACTAAACCCCCCTAAGTCAGTGATTGCGTAAACCATAAATACCCGTCACGACCAAACAACCAAACCGTCAGATAACGTGCAGGCGTGGAGTGGGGGAATAGACAAAATGAAAAGAGCCAACCTAATTGAGGATGGCTCTTTTCATTTTTTCGAGTAAATCTGCTGATAACCAGCTAGATGCTATTCAGGATTTGCATAGAAGAACATTCTTCCAGTGTGAGGCGCAAGTGCAAAGGAATTAGATGGCCCATATGATGTGCCTGTAGCTTCCTCATAAACGGTAGATGCAGGCGTAAATGTATAGTTGTTCTGTTCAACATCATTTACGACGTTGTTAGGACGTCCATTGACAATGACAAGTCCGCTGTTGAAGTAGCGAATCTTAACACATTCATCTACAGTCAGATTTGATCTTGCTCCAGATGCAGTTCCCAGACTAGCAGCTTTTGCAAGGTCTGCAGTGATATCAAAATCTTTTACATTAATACTTGTATAATCATTCGCTGCAAGAAAATATGAGCATATACCGTAATGGCCCCAGCCATCTATCCCTTCTTTTGGATCGTTCGGATCGCTCTCATTACCACGTACGTACATATACATGTACTTCTTGTAGTAATCGGGATCTAAAGGATCCAAACTAGCGTTCCATTGTGCTACCAGATCCATATCATTCAGACAGTCTTTCCAGTAGGTTGTGTTGTAATATTGATTTGGTGCAGTATCACCTGCATGTTTGAAAAACGCATTTTCGTTGTAGAGCGCGTCAGAAGTGTCAGAGCAATCTGAATTGTTGTCATAGTATAGAATAACTGATTCAGGATCTTCTGGATCTTCTAGATGACGGTAGATATCCCCATGTGGAGACCAGTCAGGATTTATATAGATTAAACCCTGCTCTATGTATCGATTAAGGGAATATTGCTGTGTACTATCGTAACCTTCCTTCAAATTAACTCCGCCGGCATTTTGAACAATTTTGAGACCTGCACTCTTTAGGTTTGGCAATACACCGTGAAGGAAAGATTGGGTTTCATAAGGCTGACTACCGGTAAAACCGCCATCAGAGTCTCTTGTACAAGAGTCATCAATGAACACACCATCAAAGTGATAACGACATGCCTTGTCTTCTGTGCTTTCAGTCCACTCATACTGGTAAGATGAACTTGCAATATTAGCGTAATACATGTATGTGTAATTATTGTTGGATGCATACCAATTATCTTCTGCATACAGCCAATCCGTGTGATTGGCCAGAGTATAGGCAAATCCTATTGGGGAATTTGAATACCACGGGTCGACACCGTTTGTTCTCCAGTCGCCAATCGCACCACCGTTCTCATAGAGGTAGAGTTTAATATCCGGGTAATAATAACGAAGCTTCAAGGCATACGGGTATTGACTCTCTTGTTCCAATACAACATTATCGAACCGTGACGCAATATCATAGGCGTCCTGAGAAGAGTTATATCCAGTCATCATTGTTTGTGTGTTACGGTTATGTGGTGAAGGGATTATTTCTTTAAGGCGATTTGNNTATGTATAGATGTGCTCCATCGACATATATCCCCTGTTCGTTGGTGCCAATATCGCCAGTCGTTTGTATTTGGACATAAAGACTGACATATTTTGTTTCTGCTGGAATTGTGTCACTAACGGGAGAAGGGGTGTAGGCAGTTGTAGATGGTGTAAGGGATGGATCACTCCATTTGTACTGGTTTCCAACTTGGAATTCAAATCTGATGCCAAGCTTGTAGGTTGTATTGTATGTATTTGCGGTCATCTTGACATAGTCGAGAACGAAATCAATAGTATCTCCATGATGCAAACCTCGTGGATCATTGTCATTAACTTCATGCCTGGTAGTAAGACGAATAAAGTGATCGCTGCTCGTAACACCTTTCATAGCTAAATATTGGCAATTTTCCCCACCTATTCCTTGATCTTCGGCAATTCTAAATATACGGCTCTCTTCTGGAATGTCTGTACACAATCTGTACCACATAGGAGCAATAGAATCATCATCCGTAGCTTCTTTTACACCAGTAGTCCACGAGCCAAAGGCATTCTGCCAAGATGTATCGGCACTGAATTCAAAATCTCCCCAACCACCGAGATAGTCTAGGTCGACCTCAGAGTACCCGGACCCAATAGCTATACCATCACTGGCACCGACATTACTCCATATCCCCACACCATTTTTTGCTTTTACATAGAAGTAATATACCCAGCCACTTTGGAGAGACAGACTGGAAAGAGAAACGGATGTATTTGTTCCAGCAGATGTCCATGCCACTAAATAACCGCAACCAGGATCCGTAGGACTGGTTCCAATAGCATATTTATATTCATCTATACCGTTTAATGAATCAACTGCACTCCAAGTGGCGTGAAGGGATGATGTCGAGATCTGACATGCTCCATCGTCAGTCACTACAGGTTTGTCAACGTTAATCCCATCACTTA